>NZ_BBLT01000037.1 GCF_000775915.1 Sporocytophaga myxococcoides | reverse complement strand
GCAGATTTGCGATGGGCGGGTTTTCAGCACAAATGTTGAAGCAGAGAACTGTACTTCCTTTAACCACAAAACTGTCTGCGGAGCACGAAGCCCCGCCTATTGCAAATGTGCTGTTAGGTGCTGCTGTTCTGTCCATACTTTGTGATAAAATCTTGTCCATTATTGTACTCTACTGGATTAATGTATGAAATGACTCCAATGTCTGAATTCAAAATATTTTTGAGTTTTTCAAAATACTTACTTTCCGTTTCTTCATTACCATCAATAGTCAGACTCATTATCAGTTTATCGTCTTCTGTAATATTAGCACCAACCATAATTTTGTCTGGGTTGTCGTGATTTTTATTCCAATAGAAAGTCTGATTTAGGCCAGTGTTTTCTATGAAATAATTTATCATTTCGTCTTCTGTTTTAAATACGTAATCCTCATCACCTGGTCGAGAAGCATAGTCTAAATTCAATTTTTCGTATTCGGGAGTAAAAGTATTCAAAACTAAGTCAATAGTTTTTCTTGATTTTTGTCCTGCGTAAACTTGACAAATTATGTCTCGAATCATTTCCATTGGTTCGTTTCAGTTGCACCTAACGTTTT
>NZ_BBLT01000036.1 GCF_000775915.1 Sporocytophaga myxococcoides | reverse complement strand
GTCCGGATTGTAGTCTGCAACTCGACTACATGAAGTTGGAATCGCTAGTAATCGCGGATCAGCATGTCGCGGTGAATACGTTCCCGGGTCTTGTACACACCGCCCGTCACACCATGGGAGCGGGTTTTACCAGAAGTAGGTAGCTTAACCGCAAGGAGGGCGCTTACCACGGTAGGATTCGTGACTGGGGTGAAGTCGTAACAAGGTAGCCGTATCGGAAGGTGCGGCTGGATCACCTCCTTTCTAGAGTAGCACCGGGTCGAAAGCCAATCACTCAAACGCTCCACGCTTATCGACTGTTCGTAAAGAGAACAACAGTGTATGTCGGGGCTGTAGCTCAGCTGGTTAGAGCACCGTGTTGATAACGCGGGGGTCGTTGGTTCGAGTCCAACCAGCCCTACCAAGTTATCGTAAGTAACGGGGGATTAGCTCAGCTGGGAGAGCACCTGCTTTGCAAGCAGGGGGTCGTCGGTTCGATCCCGTCATCCTCCACCATTACCTGGTTCTGAAAGTACAAACGTAAGCAAGAAGATGCTTAGGTTTGGTCTTTTCGAGATCACTGTTTTTTCGTTCTTTAACAATCTGGAAGAAGTAAAGTTTTTTTAAGCGTGTAAGCGAATCAGAAATGATGAGCGAGCACACTTAGGGTAGTAATCAAGTATCAACAAACATGCAACG
>NZ_BBLT01000035.1 GCF_000775915.1 Sporocytophaga myxococcoides | reverse complement strand
ATAGCGGAACGCCCGCTTATAGACGGGTGCAGACCAAACTGAACCTCCGCAAATGGCCCGAAGCGGACATATCTGGAGCGAACGGATTGCGTTACGTTCTGACGCGGCTTGTAGCCTGCACACGAGCTGACCAGAAATGCGAGACACCTCGCATGACGAGCACGACAATCGCGAAATAGATGGCAATGTCGAGAACTAGAGCGCCTACAGACAGCTTGTCTTCACCGAACGCAAGCACTCGCTCTCTAGAAACGCCTGGCGCGTCGAATAAGTAAGCGACCGGGAAGCCCCCCTTCAGTACCGGCTTGTAGCAGAAATCGGAACCGCTTGGACCACACAGATTTCCGTACACGGCCAGTTCAGGCCCTATACGCTCGACATGTACCGACAAGAATGCCAGCATGACTGCTGAGATAAAAGCGACACTTATCCAGATGAATTTAGTCAAGCTGGACATGAATTCTCCGATCCTTACGATGGACTTCAATTGTCCGTTTTTGGCCGAGTGCAGACCTACTGTAGAGTCCGCTGTCGACCCAAAGCGGCTATCGTAACCGGTTCTCGGACGCCTAGATTGCCTCGACCTACTAGGTACTTGCTCGCCAGCGTTCGACTGCTTTCGTAACCTTGTTCGAGGGCGTGCGCGACAGGTCCCGCCCTTTAAACCGGGAAGTGCTGCCTTTGACGATTGGCGCACTGTCCTGGATCTCGGTTGCTAAGCGACTGATAAATTCTCGTCCCGCGTGTTTATACGCTCCGTGCTCTTCCGCGTTTAGCTCAAGCAAAAAACCGTAACCCACGAAGCTGTGATTGCAATT
>NZ_BBLT01000034.1 GCF_000775915.1 Sporocytophaga myxococcoides | reverse complement strand
CTAGTGGGGTCAATGGTTGATTCATAAAAAATATTTTCAGTTTTCTACAGTTGCTAATATTTGGTACAAAACTATAAGATTTTACTATCCACACAAAGAATATCTAATTTTTATTACTAATTTTTTAGCAATACATTTGGTAATTCAGCGCATAAAAGCACATTTAACACCATTTATTGCAGCAACATGGATACTTTTGGCAAAAAATTACGAGAGTGCAGAGAAGCTCAAGAGCTTTCACAAAATGAGCTTGCCAAGCTTATTGAAGCACACCATTCTATTATTGGAAAGTATGAGCGAGACGAAGTAAAACCAACTATTGACGTAGTAAAAAAAATGGCTCAAGTCCTCAATACTACTGTTGGTTATTTACTAGGAGAGACTAAACAACAGGATGTATTAAAAGATCCTAAAATGTTAAAGCGTATTAATGATATTGAAAATTTGCCCGCAAAGGATAAAGAATGTCTTCTACTTACAATTGACAACTTCATTAAAGCAACTAAATTAAATTCCTTATAAAGCAAAAGCCCGAAGATTATCACCTCCGGGCTTTTTTTAAAACTCTATTGCTTCATCATAATTTCCGTCTGGTGAAGACACCAGCCGGGGAGCAGCATTACAAATGCGAATGCGCTTTATTCAATCGTAACTTAACTTTCTATACTTCTACCTCTATCACAGATTGCACTCGCTACAAGCGAGCGCGAGCGGAGTAATAATGTAAAACTAAAGTCGCTTACCAATTAAGAACAATAAAAGCCCGAAGATTATAACCTCCGGGCTTTTTTAACTCTATACTTTATCATAATTTCCGTCTGGTGAAGACACCAGCCGGGGAATATCACAGATTGCACTCGCTACAAGCGAGCGCGAGC
>NZ_BBLT01000033.1 GCF_000775915.1 Sporocytophaga myxococcoides | reverse complement strand
CAATGATTTGACTCGGCATTACATTTCACTTTCTCTACTTCTCAGAAGGGAGCGAGAGAGGGAAACCGGAACAAAAGAATTATTACCTTCGTCCGAAATGCATGAGGTTTCCTCTACAATTTCTCTCGCTTCCAAGCGCGTGCAGCGAAGGAGGCGTGCGAGCTGTCCTTCTGATATTTTATCCTCGACAAACGCTTGTACTGCCAGAAGCTTGTACCTTTCAGGGTATAAATCCACAGAGTCCTCTTCCTCTAGAGATTGCATTCCCGCCATCTCTTTTAACGCAGATAGGTTAGCACCAGAGCGTTTCAAGAATTCCCAAGAGCCTTTGCCGATAAGATCCATCGCCTCTAGACGCAATGCCATAGCCGGTAGAGAAACCCCATAATATTCAGCCATCCTCAACAAATTACTGACCACAAAGTCGCCGCAGCGCTCATACTCTTCATAAAACCGCTGTTGGACGCCGGTGGCAGGCATGAGCAAAGCGGCAGCGAACGAGTCAGCAAATTTTTCGCTTTCGGATTTCCTGGTTGGAGCCTTTATTAGATCAATTCCTGGCTTGTCACGATCAAATAAATAGTGCCCATATTCATGCGCAATAGTCCAACGACGCCTTTCTCGCCTATGTGATCGATTTACCAGAATGCAATACCCAAAGCTAGGTGCAAATACATACATTCCAGCCAATTTCGAGTCAAGCTTCGCCATGAATACGTGCAAGCCGCTTTCCTCTAGGGCACTTCTCAATTTAAAAATCGGCTGGTGCGAACCCAGGTTCAAGCGCGATCGTTCTAATTCAGCGCAGTGCTCGGCAAATCGTTCTATAGGTCCTAATGGCGCATTTACGGGTGGAGCAAAATGAGAAGAGGGGCGAACCCCCATAAGATTTTCCAAGTATTGATAGTCGTCAATGTATGACGCAAGTAAATCTACCGCACTGTCTAATTCTTTCTGGCCTTCAATA
>NZ_BBLT01000032.1 GCF_000775915.1 Sporocytophaga myxococcoides | reverse complement strand
AGGTTAATTTGGATCGGCCGAAGCGGAACGAGAAGGACAAGGACATTGATCGGTAGCTTGCTCCCGACCGCATGGGGGACAGCGAATTTTCGCGTCCGCGAAAAAACTGGATGGATTTTCAACAACTCGGTAGGCGGACATGTTGTCAAGCCGCTTCCTGATTTTCTGTCCGCAGAGTAAGATCGAACGTTGATAGAAAATGAGGTTGCTGGTGAATTACGACGACTTAACGCGAGAAGAACTGATTGCTGTGCTGCAACGACGGGATACGTTAACCCGTTACGGTTTGCGCTGGGAGCGTGACGGCATCGCGCAAGACAAATCACTCAACCGCGATTTTGTCGGACTGGAACTTGATCAGTCCTTGTGTGAAGGAACGGACCCTTGGACGAACCTGATAGTTGAGGGGGACAACTTCGATGCGTTGCGTCACCTTGCTACCACCCATGCGAAGCAGGTCAAGCTCATCTACATCGACCCACCGTACAACACCGGTCGCAAGGATTTCGTCTACAACGATAGCTACTTCGATGCTACCAACCGCTACAAGCACTCGACGTGGCTAGAGTTCATGTATCACCGGCTCGTTCTGGCCAAGAGTCTTCTTGCGGAAGATGGGGTCATCTTCGTTTCGATCGATGACAACGAGCTGTTCAATCTCGGCTTGCTGATGAACCAGGTTTTTGGCGAACACAACTTCGTTGCAAACGTCATCTGGCAAAAGGTGTTCTCGCCAAAGAACACCGCTGTGCACTTTTCAGATGACCACGAATATGTGCTGGTTTACGCATTCAACAAGGAAAAATGGCGTCCGAACCCCCTTCCGAGGTCAGCTGGTCAGGACAAGGCATACAAAAATCCCGACAAGGACAAACGAGGCGTGTGGACCTCGGGCGACTTGGCTGCAAGGAACTTCTATGGCGAAGGAAGATACGCGATCACGTGCCCCTCGGGCCGTGTGATCGAAGGTCCGCCTGCTGGTTCTTATTGGCGGGTGTCCAAGACGAAATTTGACGAGCTGGACAAGGATGGCCGGATTTGGTGGGGTAAGGACGGCAACAACACGCCCCGCATCAAGCGGTTCTTGTCGGAAGTGAAGCAAGGCGTGGTTCCACAAACGCTGTGGACATACGAAGAGGTCGGACATACACAAGATGCGAAAAAGCAGCTGAACAGTATGTTGCCAAAGGGGCGGAACGAAGACGTGTTTTCGACACCCAAGCCTTTGCAGCTGATGGACCGGATTCTGCGCCTCGCCACGAAACCGGGGGATCTGGTAGTCGATTTCTTCGCCGGGTCGGGAACGCTTGGACAAGCTGTTCTCGCGCTTAACAAAGAAGACGGTGGACAGCGAAGGTTCGTACTGGTGTCCAGT
>NZ_BBLT01000031.1 GCF_000775915.1 Sporocytophaga myxococcoides | reverse complement strand
GGATCAATCGGAATTTCTGGGGGGAAAGTTAAAAAATCTTTATTTTGTACAAAGTTATGCAAAGTGAAGATTATAATTTAGTTAGTTTAGTACTCCCTTCAGGGATCCTTGACTTCTTTTCAATAGCCAAAGTTGCTCATACAGAAGAAGTACTGAATATTTATCTTGAAGAGAAAAACATAAAACCAGAAGAGTTTAAGACAAGCAAGCTCACTAGCAAGGGCTTTTTTGATGAAATAAAAGTTCAGGATTTTCCAATCAGAGGCAAAGATGTATTTCTTTATATCAGACGCAGGAGGTGGGAAGATGAGGAAGGATCGATTGTTTATCGGAACTGGGAACATGTAGCCAAAGGAACGCGAATGACAAAGGAATTCGCGGCTTTTTTAAAAGTTATATCTCGATTCCAGACCGGTAAGCTGTAAAAGTTTAGGAGATTATTTTGGAGTTGATGGTAAACTTCTGGAAGAACAATATAGAGATCATCTTAGCAATTTTCATTGCTGGGATCAACTAGAACATGCCGATCAATGGATCCTTTATGAAGATAATCTTGGTCCATATTTAAGTATCGATGAAACAGCTCTTTCTCAGGGAGAGTTGTATACAGTTATCACTAATAAAGAAGCCAGAGGGCAAAAGGGATGCCTGGTAGCAATGATCAAAGGCACCAATAGCCAGACCGTACGAGAAGTTCTGAACAGGATACCAGATTATAAAAGGCATAAAGTAAAAGAAGTCACTCTGGATATGGCAGCTTCAATGGAAAACATAGTCAAATATTCATTTCCTAAAGCTACTCTTGTTACAGATAGATTCCATGTTGAGAAACTTGCATTTGATGCAGTGCAGGAAATGAGAATTCAGCTTCGCTGGGAAGCGATAGAACAAGAGAATAAAGAGTTTGAGCTCAGTAAAGAATTAGGGAAAAAGTTTATCCCGGATATTTACGAAAATGGAGATTCATTGAAACAATTGTTGGCCCGTAGCAGGTACTTGCTATTTAAAGCAAAAACAAAATGGACCCCATCACAAATACACAGAGGCGAAATTCTCTTTAGACTCTATCCATCGCTGGAAACGGCATACAATCTGTCAATACAGTTAGGCAATATATTTCAGACTATAAAAGATAAAAGAGTAGCCTTTACTAAACTGGCTCAATGGTATGATAAGGTAGAGAAAGCAGGATTTAAATCATTCATGACAGTGAGAAGATCAATTGAAGCTCATTATCCCACTATTTTAAACTTCTTTGATAACCGCAGTACCAATGCTTCTGCTGAATCTTTTAATGCAAAAATCAAAGCCTTCAGATCTGCTTTCAGAGGAGTAAGAAATGTAACTTTCTTTTTATTCAGACTTGCAAATATCTATGCTTGAAAAAATTATATCACTCCCCAGAAATTCCGATTGAT
>NZ_BBLT01000030.1 GCF_000775915.1 Sporocytophaga myxococcoides | reverse complement strand
GTTGCACTTAACCTTCGGTAGTTTTTCAAAGTAGCAGTGTTAAATTAGGGTACAAAACTTTAATCAAACCTCTTACTGTTATGAAAAAAAAGATTGCTCCTTAATTGACACTGCTATTGCTAAGATACCAGGTTTTGGTGATCTATACCAGAAGATGCGACAAAAAGTCTCTCTCTCCGGCAAAAGCAATAGCACCCTTAGAAACTATTCTCTTCATCTGGCTAAAATGGCACTCCATTTCCAATGCCTGCCTACCTTGCTCGACTCTGATCAGATTGATGATTACCTCTATCTTTTACAGCAACAGCACAATACCCCTTCCAATTCTTATTTTAAACATACAGTCTACGGTCTCAGGTTTGCCTTTCGTATGGAAGGACTCAAAGACAAACACATAGAACTGCCCTCCATCAAAAAAGACAAAAAACTTCCTGTAATACTTAACAGAGATGAGGTAAAACGTTTATTAATAGCTCCTAAACTACTAAAGCACAGAATACTAATCGGCTTATTGTACGGGTGCGGTCTTCGATGCTTTGAAGTTCGCAATATCAGGATCGAAGATCTCGACTTTCAGCGAAAAGTACTTCATGTTAAACAAGGAAAAAACAAAAAAGACAGGTATGTTCCTTTGAGTGACATTCTCATTAGAGGCCTTCAAAAATACATACTCGCAGAAAATCCTCATCAATGGCTTTTTAACGGACAGCCCAACGGAAGAGCCGGCGGCGATTTCGACAGCAGGTATTCTCAGAAAGGTGTACAATGGGCCGTTGCTCAGGCATGTAAAGATGCAGGGATTATTAAACCTGTAACTGTACATACACTCAGACATACATATGCCACGCACCTACTGGAAGATGGCCTAGATATTATGACCATCAAAGATCTCCTTGGCCATGAATGCATTGACTCCACGCTCATCTATCTTCACGTCGCTCAGTCGGGACGGGTAAAACCTTTTAGTCCACTTGATACACTTTATCCTAAGTCTTAACTTAGATGAAGCCTTCTTTCGAAGTAGCCCATGTACTTAAAGCGCATTGGCAACAAGTGGAGCATTCCCAGATCAACTCTTGGCAACTGCGCACGCTCGGCGCTGTTAAAAGATGCCGGACTGCTGAGATGGGTGGACACATGGATGCTTGTTCTTCCTGTGGAAACGTGCGCATAAGTTACAATAGCTGCAGAAACAGACATTGTCCCAAGTGCCAGGGTAGGAAAAGAGAAGAATGGATACAAAGCAGACAGCAGGAACTCTTGCCTGTGCCATACTTTCATGTGGCATTTACGCTCCCTCAAGAGCTGAATAACATTGCCATGCATAAGCCTGCTCTTCTTTATAATACGCTCTTTGAAGCTGCATGGGATACGATTCAGACATTTGCTCTCGACCATAAACATCTGGGCGCAAAGACCGGAATGATCTGTATTCTTCATACATGGGGACAAACACTCTCTTTGCATCCCCATCTGCATTGTATTGTGCCA
>NZ_BBLT01000029.1 GCF_000775915.1 Sporocytophaga myxococcoides | reverse complement strand
CTGGATAAAAAAACGTTAACGGAATCAAATGGTTACGTTGGCAATGTCCGCAGAGAAATCTGCAACGAAGCGAACGAGGGGGTTGACGAGAAACGCGAAACACTGCATACTCTCACTTCTCTGCTGCTGACGAACACAACGCTTCGCACGGTGCAGCAAGGTAGTACAGAACAAGGTTCTTTAACAATCAACAGTCGATAAGTGTGGGCGTTTGATGAAGGTGCCGGCTGGCTTAGGTCAGCTGCATACTTAAATTATCAAATGTTCACAAAAGTATTAAACGTTGTCTCAGCAATGAGATAACGGTCAGTATCTTGAGTGAGCGACCCCTGAGAAATCAGGGTGACACGTAAGTGTCAACAAACAGAGATTGAACTGAAGAGTTTGATCCTGGCTCAGATTGAACGCTGGCGGCATGCTTTACACATGCAAGTCGAACGGCAGCGCGGGGCAACCTGGCGGCGAGTGGCGAACGGGTGAGTAATATATCGGAACGTACCCAGAAGTGGGGGATAACGTAGCGAAAGTTACGCTAATACCGCATACGATCTACGGATGAAAGTGGGGGACCTTCGGGCCTCATGCTTGTGGAGCGGCCGATATCTGATTAGCTAGTTGGTGAGGTAAAGGCTCACCAAGGCAACGATCAGTAGCTGGTCTGAGAGGACGACCAGCCACACTGGGACTGAGACACGGCCCAGACTCCTACGGGAGGCAGCAGTGGGGAATTTTGGACAATGGGCGCAAGCCTGATCCAGCAATGCCGCGTGAGTGAAGAAGGCCTTCGGGTTGTAAAGCTCTTTTGTCAGGGAAGAAACGGCTGAGGTTAATACCTTCGGCTAATGACGGTACCTGAAGAATAAGCACCGGCTAACTACGTGCCAGCAGCCGCGGTAATACGTAGGGTGCAAGCGTTAATCGGAATTACTGGGCGTAAAGCGTGCGCAGGCGGTTTTGTAAGTCTGTCGTGAAAGCCCCGGGCTCAACCTGGGAATTGCGATGGAGACTGCAAGGCTTGAATCTGGCAGAGGGGGGTAGAATTCCACGTGTAGCAGTGAAATGCGTAGAGATGTGGAGGAACACCGATGGCGAAGGCAGCCCCCTGGGTCAAGATTGACGCTCATGCACGAAAGCGTGGGGAGCAAACAGGATTAGATACCCTGGTAGTCCACGCCCTAAACGATGTCTACTAGTTGTCGGGTTTTAATTAACTTGGTAACGCAGCTAACGCGTGAAGTAGACCGCCTGGGGAGTACGGTCGCAAGATTAAAACTCAAAGGAATTGACGGGGACCCGCACAAGCGGTGGATGATGTGGATTAATTCGATGCAACGCGAAAAACCTTACCTACCCTTGACATGGAAGGAATCCTCGAGAGATTGAGGAGTGCCCGAAAGGGAACCTTCACACAGGTGCTGCATGGCTGTCGTCAGCTCGTGTCGTGAGATGTTGGGTTAAGTCCCGCAACGAGCGCAACCCTTGTCATTAGTTGCTACGCAAGAGCACTCTAATGAGACTGCCGGTGACAAACCGGAGGAAGGTGGGGATGACGTCAAGTCCTCATGGCCCTTATGGGTAGGGCTTCACACGTCATACAATGGTACATACAGAGGGCCGCCAACCCGCGAGGGGGA
>NZ_BBLT01000028.1 GCF_000775915.1 Sporocytophaga myxococcoides | reverse complement strand
TTTGCTAATCCCACAATCTTTCCGCAAGTAATACTTCGCTGTAACGAAGTGTATGAAAATGAAAAGATTGAAAGAGAAAGGAAAGAAAGTGTATGAAAGTCGTTTTTTAAGAAAGGGATTTTAAAAAGTTTAAGAATAAAAGTATCTGAAAGAAGTGAACTTAACACTTCGGACAGGTACTTTTTCTGTTTAGCTCGAGTCTCATGGCTTTGGCTTGTCTGGTTTGTTCAGAAAAGTCCATATCGGGAAGTTTTTGGGTGTAAGCTTCTATAGGAGTAAGTCCATTAAGTGCATAATGAGGTCTGAAAATAATATAGTCTTCAATACATCTTATAATGCAGTTCAAAAGTTCTTTGAAAGATTGTGGCAGGTCATGTCTGATATAACGCTTCATGATTTTATTGACAGCTTCAATGAGAGAGTTAGAGAAAGCTATGTCTTTTAAAGCAATAACTTTGGTTATTTCAGGATGGGGAGTAGAAGTTATGAGTTCTTCAATACTTACAGCATGGTTTTCACTTCCACCATCAGCTACCAGAGTTGCACATATATGTTCGGGATGAAATTTTTGTATTGTCTGAATAGCCATATATAATGCGGCTTTTACATTGTCGGCACCATGCTTTTCAGAAACGCTCCATCCAAGTATCTTTCTTGAAAAATTATCAGAGACAAAAGTAATGGCTGTTTTAATTCCATCAGGCAAAGTATAAAAAGTTGTATCAACATGCAGGAACTGATTGGGTCTGGTACTGACTATGCCTTTAGTTTTTTCTTCAGGTTTAGGAAAGCGTCTTTTAAAGCCCAGAAGAGCACTGTATTTATATCATGTGCTTAGTGAAGCAAATATTAATCCGTTTCTTCTGGCATAGTGAGCGATAGAAGAGACAGGCCAGCAGGCAAAGCGGATATCAGAGAAGAGAGCTTTCATAATATTTACTTCTTTAACAGCAAGCTGAAACGGATGTCTTTTCAGGCAGAGAGAAACAGGAGATAGGCTACATTGTGTTTTTAGCTTACGAAGCTTGTAGTAAAAAGAGTTTATACTAATCCCTGTAAGTTTTAAAACCGTTTTCTGAGGCAATATGGTAAAGAGTTTCTGTAGCTGGTTAATAAAAATTTCATTGTCTGTTTTCTTTATTATAGGCTTTATGTAAGCAGCAAGTGCAAGCCATACCTTGAAAAGTATCATAACAGTTCGTCTTAGATTTTTATGTTCTTCAAGTATCTCATATAACTTTAAAGATTCATTTTGTATAGATCTGTATTCATGGCCGATATAACTACTCATTATAATGTTTCTCCATGATGATGCAGTGGAATAAGGAACCTGGTTTCTAAAGCTTTCTGGCAACAGGTATTCTTTTCCTGTTGCATAGAGAAAGATAATGAATGTGTCGTATTTGTTTCTGCAATGTTTGTCTAGATCCATAGTTTAAGCAAACGAAAGCAAGTCAAAAAAACTTGCATACCTTCGGCAGCAGGAATTACGTCCCTGACCAATATCAGCAGAATGACCACGGCTATCACGGATGCAAATCCATCATCCGGCACATCCGGTACCTGGAATGGCGGAAATGACGGATCGTATCAGGAAACCTTTAAATACGATGCCAACGGTAATATCCTGAAGCTGACAC
>NZ_BBLT01000027.1 GCF_000775915.1 Sporocytophaga myxococcoides | reverse complement strand
AAGCCAACGTGGACATTCTGGCTATCAGCTCGCCCTGTGATCCAAGAGGTCTTCAACTGCACATGCCGCGTAACGCCGCGTGCTTCTAACACAAGGTCGTGGCCGAAGCGGTCAATCGCAGGTTGCGACACTTCAAGCGAGGCTTGATCGTGGAGCCAGGAGTAACGCATCAGTTCGAAAACCAACTGGTGCTCGAAAAGTCGTTCTCGGAACACCGAATGGGTTGACGCAAGATTCATAACAACCAGAAAAGTTGAATTATTGAAATTCTAACTTAGAACAAGGGTAAGGCGATGGCCAAACCTGGTCGTTATTTGTATCTGCCGCTGAGTGTGCTAATGAGACACCTAAAAGTACCGAAGGCGGGCCTGTACAGCGCCGCCTTCGACTTATTCAGGGGTCATTTTTTTAGCGGATTAATTCCATAAGTCGCTGATTTTAAACGGTATTTCATGTATAATTAGACCTACTATCAACCTTTGTAGGAGATTAAAAATGAACCGCAAAAAGGGACTTTTGAAGCGCGAAAAAATGCGCAAAAAACAGGCAAGTGGGGCTGTGCATGCTACCCTCACAGCGCCTGGAACGCTGCAGAGTTTGAAAAACGCTGTGAGGGTAGCATGCACAGCGTCGACTGTCAATTATTGCAACATTTAGACAACTTGTAACCCTTGCTCTCCTACCTTCAATTGCTTGGCTTACAAGCTAATTTCGCGTCCGCGAAAATCCCGGCCTATGTTCCCTTAGAGCGCCTAACAAAACCCTGTAGTTGCTCAGCAGGCAACAGCCGAGTACACTGAGTAGTGCCGACCGTCCGCTATCGGCCAGAAGCGGACCATATAACCGTGTGACAATTCACGCATTTATCCCATATCGCCGCCATTACACTATCGGTGCTAGCTATATCCATTACCCAACCAAGGAGCACCTCATGAGTTTGCAGTTGTCCCCGAATGGAATTGTCCGCCGATTTGCCGGTCGTTGTGTCGCTACTGTGCTTGCAGGCTCTTTTATTTATGCATTGAGCGCGCATGCAGAGCCAGTCACCGCTGCGCCAGAGTATGCGGTAGCGATGGCACTTGAAGCAGGCGGTGAAAAGTCAGAACATCATGTTATGGCTAAGGCAGGAGAGCAATTCTCTATAGCCTCGGGCGACTGGCGAGTTGAAATGACAGTACGCCAAGGGAATACACCTATTGATGTATGGATGGCAGGCAAGGTTTTTAAAGGCTCGAATGTTGTCAGTGCTCCGAAGATGTTGGCCCATGTCAACGAAAAAGCAGTTATCAAGGTTGGAGACAGTAGCGATCCGTTTAGCTTATCTATGGTTGTCTCGCCACAGCTGTAACCTGGTGTCAAACCTGGTGTCAGCGTCCGCTTAACGTCGAGATTTGCCGTACATTGGACGGCAATAACATCTGGGAGCACACTATGTCCGGTCACTTGTTCCGTTTCCTTATCTTGTGCCTTGCTCTCGCTTATTGCGTTTCCCCTGCCCGCGCAGGGAACATGCTAGTCGTGCGTAGCGAAGCCCAACTCAGGGCAGCACTGGCATCCGGTCAGCAAACCCCGCTCGAAGCCTTGACACCTTATGGCAAGCGTAGCCTTATGCGTTCGTTGGCATGGGCGGAAGATGGCACGCTGGTCGGTTTCAATACTTGGGTCCT
>NZ_BBLT01000025.1 GCF_000775915.1 Sporocytophaga myxococcoides | reverse complement strand
GCAAAGCAAAAAAGCCCGCAGAGATCACTCTGCGGGCTTTTTCTTATAACTAGCCTGACGATAACCTACTTTCACACTGGTTGCAGCACTATCATCGGCGCAAAGTCGTTTCACGGTCCTGTTCGGGATGGGAAGGGGTGGGACCGACTTGCTATGGTCATCAGGCTTTGACTTGTATGAACTTTGACCACATGGTCAAAATTCGCAATCTGGGAAGAAGTAGTTTTTCTTATTCTTGGGGCAGCAGTATCAACAAACTGCAGCTGTATTCTTGACTTGTCTATAGCCTACCAAGGTTATAGGGACAAGCCGTACGGGCAATTAGTACTGGTTAGCTTAATGCATTACTGCACTTCCACACCCAGCCTATCAACGTCCTGGTCTCGAACGACCCTTCAAGGAGCTCAAGGCTCCGGGAAATCTCATCTCAAGGCAAGTTTCCCGCTTAGATGCTTTCAGCGGTTATCTCTTCCGAACTTAGCTACCCGGCAATGCCACTGGCGTGACAACCGGTACACCAGAGGTTCGTCCACTCCGGTCCTCTCGTACTAGGAGCAGCCCCCTTCAAATTTCCAACGCCCACGGCAGATAGGGACCAAACTGTCTCACGACGTTTTAAACCCAGCTCACGTACCACTTTAAATGGCGAACAGCCATACCCTTGGGACCGGCTACAGCCCCAGGATGTGATGAGCCGACATCGAGGTGCCAAACTCCCCCGTCGATATGAACTCTTGGGAGGAATCAGCCTGTTATCCCCAGAGTACCTTTTATCCGTTGAGCGATGGCCCTTCCATACAGAACCACCGGATCACTATGTCCTACTTTCGTACCTGCTCGACTTGTCGGTCTCGCAGTTAAGCACGCTTATGCCATTGCACTATTAGCACGATGTCCGACCGTACCTAGCGTACCTTCGAACTCCTCCGTTACACTTTAGGAGGAGACCGCCCCAGTCAAACTGCCTACCATACACTGTCCCCGATCCGGATAACGGACCAAGGTTAGAACCTCAAACAAACCAGGGTGGTATTTCAAGGATGGCTCCACGAGAACTGGCGTCCCCGCTTCAAAGCCTCCCACCTATCCTACACAGATTGGTTCAAAGTCCAATGTAAAGCTACAGTAAAGGTTCATGGGGTCTTTCCGTCTAGCCGCGGGTAGATTGCATCATCACAAACATTTCAACTTCGCTGAGTCTCGGGAGGAGACAGTGTGGCCATCGTTACGCCATTCGTGCAGGTCGGAACTTACCCGACAAGGAATTTCGCTACCTTAGGACCGTTATAGTTACGGCCGCCGTTTACTGGGACTTCAATCAAGAGCTTGCACCCCATCATTTAATCTTCCAGCACCGGGCAGGCGTCACACCCTATACGTCCACTTTCGTGTTTGCAGAGTGCTGTGTTTTTATTAAACAGTCGCAGCCACCAGTTTATTGCAACCCTTTCACCCTTCTGCAGTAAAGCAGTCAAGCTACCGGGGCGTACCTTATCCCGAAGTTACGGTACCAATTTGCCGAGTTCCTTCTCCCGAGTTCTCTCAAGCGCCTTAGAATACTCATCTCGCCCACCTGTGTCGGTTTGCGGTACGGTCTCGTATGACTGAAGCTTAGAGGCTTTTCTTGGAACCACTTCCGATTGCTTCGTAGCACATGGCTACACGTCCCAGTCCCTTGAATTCCGCGCCCGGATTTGCCTAAGCGCCTTCTATGAACCAGAAACCAGCTATTCCAACAGCTGGACAACCTTCCGCGATCCGTCCCCCCATCGCATCATACGACGGTGCAGGAATATTAACCTGCTTCCCATCAGCTACGCATCTCTGCCTCGCCTTAGGGGCCGACTCACCCTGCTCCGATGAACGTTGAACAGGAAACCTTGGGCTTACGGCGTGCGGGCTTTTCACCCGCATTATCGCTACTCATGTCAGCATTCGCACTTCTGATACCTCCAGCATCCTTCACAAGACACCTTCGCAGGCTTACAGAACGCTCTCCTACCATATGTCAAAGACATATCCGCAGCTTCGGTGACTGGCTTAGCCCCGTTACATCTTCCGCGCAGGACGACTCGATCAGTGAGCTATTACGCTTTCTTTAAATGGTGGCTGCTTCTAAGCCAACATCCTGACTGTTTTAGCCTTCCCACTTCGTTTTCCACTTAGCCAATCTTTGGGACCTTAGCTGGCGGTCTGGGTTGTTTCCCTCTTGACGCCGGACGTTAGCACCCGACGTCTGTCTCCCAAGCTCGCACTCATCGGTATTCGGAGTTTGCAATGGTTTGGTAACTCGCAATGAGCCCCTAGCCATAACAGTGCTCTACCCCCGATGGTGATACTTGAGGCACTACCTAAATAGTTTTCGGAGAGAACCAGCTATTTCCAAGTTTGTTTAGCCTTTCACCCCTACCCACAGCTCATCCCCTAATTTTTCAACATTAGTGGGTTCGGACCTCCAGGGCGTGTTACCGCACCTTCATCCTGGCCATGGGTAGATCACTTGGTTTCGGGTCTACACCCAGCGACTGTCGCCCTGTTCGGACTCGATTTCTCTACGGCTCCCCTATTCGGTTAACCTCGCCACTGAATGTAAGTCGCTGACCCATTATACAAAAGGTACGCCGTCACCCCATAAAGAGGCTCCGACTGTTTGTATGCACACGGTTTCAGGATCTATTTCACTCCCCTCCCGGGGTTCTTTTCGCCTTTCCCTCACGGTACTGGTTCACTATCGGTCGATTACGAGTATTTAGCCTTGGAGGATGGTCCCCCCATGTTCAGACAGGATTTCTCGTGTCCCGCCCTACTTGTCGTACGCTTAGTATCACCGTTTGGATTTCGTGTACGGGGCTATCACCCGCTATGGCCAACATTTCCAGGTTGTTCCACTATCCAATCGACTATCACGTACAGGCTCATCCCATTTCGCTCGCCACTACTTTGGGAATCTCGGTTGATTTCTTTTCCTGCAGCTACTTAGATGTTTCAGTTCGCCGCGTTCGCTTTGCATACCTATGTATTCAGTATGCAATGACCTAAAAGGCCGGGTTTCCCCATTCGGAAATCTGCGGATCAAAGTGTGTTTGCTCACTCCCCGCAGCTTATCGCAAGCTACTACGTCCTTCATCGCCTGTAATCGCCAAGGCATCCACCATGTGCACTTATTCGCTTGTCCCTATAACGTTGGCCCCTACTGACAGCAGGGAACGTCATAGAAATCAAGAGTACAGCT
>NZ_BBLT01000024.1 GCF_000775915.1 Sporocytophaga myxococcoides | reverse complement strand
AGAAAGCGATTTAACCACATGCAGTATCCAATGCATCAGAGCTCAAGAGCCGTTGAGACTGATAAAATTTTGGGTAAAATACTGACAAAAGTTCTTTGACATGCTGAGAAAGAGTATACTAAGACACATAGTCAAAAATATAAGCATAATAGCGAAATTAAATAACGAGAAAGTTACTTAAGGGCGTATGGGGAATGCCTAGGCTCTCAGAGGCGAAGAAGGACGTGCCAAGCTGCGATAAACCACGGGGATCTGCTGAGAAGAATTGATCCGTGGGTGTCCGAATGGGGAAACCCGATATTCTGAAGGGATATCATCCGAAAGGAAGCGAACCCCGGGAACTGAAACATCTAAGTACCGGGAGGAAGAGAAAACAAATAGTGATTCCGTAAGTAGTGGCGAGCGAACGCGGAAAAGCCCAAACCTAAATTGTTAAGGCAATTTAGGGGTTGTAGGACCACGACGTTGTTGCGTAAATGAACTTAAACTACATGGGAAGGTAGACCAGAGAAGGTGAAAGTCCTGTCAAGGTAAGTTTGCGTAATATAGTGGTATCCTGAGTAGGGCGGGGTTGGAGACGCCCCGTCTGAAACTGCCAGCACCATCTGGTAAGGCTAAATACTACTGAGAGACCGATAGTGAACCAGTACTGTGAAGGAAAGGTGAAAAGTACCCTGAATAAGGGGGTGAAATAGAACCTGAAACCGTACGCTTACAACCTGTCGGAGGGGTTATTACCCTGACGGCGTGCCTTTTGCATAATGAGCCTACGAGTTACTCCTCACTGGCAAGGTTAAGATTATATATAATCGGAGCCGGAGCGAAAGCGAGTCTGAACAGGGCGTTCAGTCAGTGGGGGTAGACGCGAAACTTTGTGATCTACCCATGACCAGGATGAAGTGTCGGTAACACGACATGGAGGTCCGAACTGGTAAACGTTGAAAAGTTTTCGGATGAGTTGTGGGTAGGGGTGAAAGGCTAATCAAACTGAGAAATAGCTCGTACTCCTCGAAATGTTTTTAGGAACAGCCTTGTGGTCGAGTCTGAAAGAGGTAGAGCTACCAATAGGACTAGGGGGAGTCAAATCCTACCAAATCCTGATGAACTCCGAATGCTTTCAGATATACACAGGAGTGAGGGCTGGGGTGCTAAGGTCCCAGTCCAAAAGGGAAAGAACCCGGATCAACAGCTAAGGTCCCCAAATCTATTCTAAGTTGAACTAAGGAGGTTCAGCTGCAGAGACAGCCAGGAGGTTTGCTTGGAAGCAGCAATT
Source organism: Sporocytophaga myxococcoides (assembly GCF_000775915.1). NCBI lineage: Bacteria > Pseudomonadati > Bacteroidota > Cytophagia > Cytophagales > Cytophagaceae > Sporocytophaga > Sporocytophaga myxococcoides. The sequence continues at coordinate 2,033 of NZ_BBLT01000024.1, read as the reverse complement.
CCTTTAAAGAGTGCGTAACAGCTCACTGGTCGAGCGGCAGAGCATCGATAATAAACGGGCATCAAGAATAGTACCGAAGCTTTGGGTTTGCAGCAATGCAAGCGGTAGAGGAGCATTCCAAACAGCGGCGAAGGCGAATCGTAAGGTTTGTTGGAGCGTTTGGAAAAGCAAATGTAGGCATAAGTAACGATAAAATAGGTGAGAAACCTATTCGCCGATAGACTAAGGTTTCCTGATCAACGTTAATCGGATCAGGGTTAGTCGGGGCCTAAGGAAAAGCCGAAAGGTGTATTCGATGGACAACTGGTTAATATTCCAGTACTTGCATTAAGAGCGATGGAGAGACGGAGTAGTGAAAGGTCTGCGCACGGACGGAAGTGTGCGTTAAAGCCAGTAGGTATAAGTTTTGTAGGAAAATCCGCAAGACTTGCTGAAGGTGAAAGTACCGTGAGGCTTCGGCCAAATGGATAATGACCCTAAACAGACTTCCAAGAAAATCTTCTAAGCATATTTTAATGGAACCCGTACCGCAAACCGACACAGGTAGTCAAGGAGAGAATCCTGAGGCGCTCGAGTGAATCACGGCCAAGGAACTCGGCAAAATCACCCTGTAACTTCGGGAGAAGGGGAGCCTACCCAGCGATGGGAGGTCGCAGAGAAATGGCCCAGGCGACTGTTTAACAAAAACACATGGCTTTGCGAAATCGAAAGATGAAGTATAAGGCCTGACACCTGCCCGGTGCTGGAAGGTTAAGGGGGGAGGTTAGCAGCAATGCGACGCCTTGAACTGAAGCCCCAGTAAACGGCGGCCGTAACTATAACGGTCCTAAGGTAGCGAAATTCCTTGTCGGGTAAGTTCCGACCTGCACGAATGGTGTAACGATCTGGGCGCTGTCTCAGCCGTGAGCTCGGTGAAATTGTAGTCCCGGTGAAGATGCCGGGTACCCGCAACGGGACGGAAAGACCCCATGAACCTTCACTATAGCTTTACATTGACTCTGGGTAAAGGATGTGTAGGATAGGTGGGAGGCTGTGAACTGGTGCCGCTAGGTATCGGGGAGCCAACGTTGAAATACCACCCTTTCTTTACTTGGAGTCTAATCCCAAGCATTTGGGAGACAATGTATGGTGGGTAGTTTGACTGGGGTGGTCGCCTCCAAAAAAGTAACGGAGGCTTTCAAAGGTACCCTCAGCACGCTTGGTAACCGTGCGTAGAGTGCAATAGCAAAAGGGTGCTTGACTGTGAGACAGACAAGTCGATCAGGAACGAAAGTTGGATATAGTGATCCGGTGGTTCCGCATGGAAGGGCCATCGCTCAAAGGATAAAAGGTACTCTGGGGATAACAGGCTGATCTCCCCCAAGAGCTCACATCGACGGGGAGGTTTGGCACCTCGATGTCGGCTCGTCACATCCTGGGGCTGGAGAAGGTCCCAAGGGTTCGGCTGTTCGCCGATTAAAGTGGCACGCGAGCTGGGTTCAGAACGTCGTGAGACAGTTCGGTCCCTATCTGTTGTGGGCGTAAGAAGCTTGAGAGGACCTGACCTTAGTACGAGAGGACCGGGTTGGACGAACCGCTAGTGTATCTGTTGTGCCGCCAGGTGCAGCGCAGAGTAGCTACGTTCGGTCGAGATAAGCGCTGAAAGCATCTAAGTGCGAAACTCACCTCAAGATGAGGCTTCTTTATAAGGGTCGTCAAAGACGATGACGTTGATAGGTTGCAGGTGTAAAGACAGTAATGTCCTAAGCTGAGCAATACTAATTACCCGTAGACTTTCCGTTAGCGCTGTGTGTTATAGTATATATCTTTTTCTCAGATGTTGTCATGACCTTAAACAAAAGGTTTAAGAGTCAAAAAAAATAGAAATATTAAAAACCTTAATGGTGATTATAGCGCGGGTGTTCACCTCTTCCCATTCCGAACAGAGAAGTTAAGCCCCGTGGCGCTGATGGTACTAGGATAACACCCGGGAGAGTAGGTAGTCGCCAACCTTATTATTATAAAGCTCTAAACTATGGTTTAGAGCTTTTTTT
>NZ_BBLT01000023.1 GCF_000775915.1 Sporocytophaga myxococcoides | reverse complement strand
CCATGCCGTCGATATGGACTCTTGGGCAAGATCAGCCTGTTATCCCCGAGGTACCTTTTATCCGTTGAGCGACAGCGCTTCCACAAGCCACTGCCGGATCACTAGTCCCGACTTTCGTCCCTGCTCGACCTGTCAGTCTCACAGTCAAGCTCCCTTGTGCACTTACACTCGCCACCTGATTGCCAACCAGGTTGAGGGAACCTTTGGGCGCCTCCGTTACTTTTTGGGAGGCAACCGCCCCAGTTAAACTACCCACCAGGCACTGTCCCTGAACCGGATTACGGTTCGAAGTTAGATATCCAGAGTGACCAGAGTGGTATTTCAACAATGACTCCACGGTAACTGGCGTCACCGCTTCAAAGTCTCCCACCTATCCTACACAAGCCACACCGAACACCAATACCAAGCTGTAGTAAAGGTCACGGGGTCTTTCCGTCCTGCTGCGCGTAACGAGCATCTTTACTCGTAATGCAATTTCGCCGAGTTCGCGGTTGAGACAGTTGGGAAGTCGTTACGCCATTCGTGCAGGTCGGAACTTACCCGACAAGGAATTTCGCTACCTTAGGATGGTTATAGTTACCACCGCCGTTTACTGGGGCTTAAATTCTCAGCTTCGCCTTGCGGCTAACCGGTCCTCTTAACCTTCCAGCACCGGGCAGGCGTCAGTCCGTATACATCGTCTTGCGACTTGGCACGGACCTGTGTTTTTAGTAAACAGTCGCTACCCACTAGTCTCTGCGGCCTCCAAACGCTTTCGGAGCAAGTCCTAATACGTCGAAGGCCCCCCTTCTCCCGAAGTTACGGGGGCATTTTGCCGAGTTCCTTAACCACGATTCTCTCGATCTCCTTGGTATTCTCTACCTGACCACCTGAGTCGGTTTGGGGTACGGGCGGCTAGAACCTCGCGTCGATGCTTTTCTCGGCAGCATAGGATCATCCACTTTTTATCCGCATCGTGTCTCAGCCTCATGAGTCACGGATTTGCCTATGACTCGGCCTACGCACTTGCACCAGGACAACCATCGCCTGGCTTGGACTACCTTCCTGCGTCACACCTGTTAATACGCTAACCGCACCAGCATGGGGTCACGTGCTCCCCTCCACGGTGTCACCCGAAGGTGACGATGTGAAGGCTCGGACGTTTAGCACCACTGGATTAGCTTGGGCGGTTCTTCGCCGGTACGGGAATATCAACCCGTTGTCCATCGACTACGCCTGTCGGCCTCGCCTTAGGTCCCGACTTACCCAGGGAAGATTAGCTTGACCCTGGAACCCTTGGTCTTTCGGAGGACGTGTTTCTCACACGTCATTCGCTACTCATGCCTGCATTCTCACTCGTGTAGCCTCCACGGCTGGTTTCCACCGCCGCTTCGCTGGCCACACGACGCTCTCCTACCCATCAACACGGCTGGACCACGAAGGCCTACCAATAATGTCAATGCCACAACTTCGGTGGCGTGCTTGAGCCCCGTTACATTGTCGGCGCGGAATCACTTGACCAGTGAGCTATTACGCACTCTTTCAAGGGTGGCTGCTTCTAAGCCAACCTCCTGGTTGTCAGAGCAACTCCACATCCTTTCCCACTTAGCACGCGCTTTGGGACCTTAGTTGGTGGTCTGGGTTGTTTCCCTCTCGACTATGAAGCTTATCCCCCACAGTCTCACTGCTGCGCTCTCACTTACCGGCATTCGGAGTTTGGCTGACGTCAGTAACCTTGTAGGGCCCATCGGCCATCCAGTAGCTCTACCTCCGGCAAGAAACACGCAACGCTGCACCTAAATGCATTTCGGAGAGAACCAGCTATCACGAAGTTTGATTGGCCTTTCACCCCTATCCACAGCTCATCCCCTCAGTTTTCAACCTAAGTGGGTTCGGTCCTCCACGACGTCTTACCGTCGCTTCAACCTGGCCATGGATAGATCACTTCGCTTCGGGTCTAGGACATGCGACTGAATCGCCCTATTCAGACTCGCTTTCGCTACGGCTACCCCACACGGGTTAACCTCGCCACATATCGCTAACTCGCAGGCTCATTCTTCAAAAGGCACGCTGTCACACCTACCAGGGGTGCTCCAACGGTTTGTAAGCAAACGGTTTCAGGTACTATTTCACTCCCCTCCCGGGGTACTTTTCACCTTTCCCTCACGGTACTTGTCCGCTATCGGTCATCTGGGAGTATTTAGGCTTATCAGGTGGTCCTGACAGATTCACACGGGATTTCACGGGCCCCGTGCTACTTGGGATACTCTCCACGCCAGAACACGCATTTCGACTACGGGGTTGGCACCCTCTATGACCGGCCTTTCAAGACCGTTCGTCTATACGCTTCTGTAACGTCGCCAGCTCGGCAGAACTGACTGGTGAGTCCCACAACCCCGAATATGCAACTCCTGCCGGATATCACACACACTCGGTTTAGCCTGATCCGGTTTCGCTCGCCACTACTAACGGAATCGCGGTTGCTTTCTCTTCCTGTGGGTACTGAGATGTTTCACTTCCCCACGTTCCCTCTACCCGCCCTATATATTCAGGCGGGAGTCACTAGGTCGGCACGCCGCCCAGCGGGGTTTCCCCATTCGGACACCCTCGGATCAAAACTTGCTTATCAGTTCCCCGAGGCTTATCGCAGATTGCTACGTCCTTCTTCGGCTCCAGATGCCAAGGCATCCACCGTTTGCTCTTAAAGACTTGAAATCACATGAGTTCGAATCAAAAACTCGACCCCACCCGAAGGCGGGATCAGAAATTGACTAATGATCTTTAAGATCATCTTGCGCAACCAATCCGAAGATCAGTTGCAAGATGCTCGCGTCCACTGTGTAGTTCTCAAAGTACGGGCGGTACCCTTCACCGCTTCCCCACCGGGGAAACAACGAAAGGCCCAGAGTAACCAAATGCTTCCAACCCGAAGGTCAAAGCGCATCCGGTCCCTCAGGACCCAACAGCGTGCAGGTGCGACATCCGTCACCCTCCCCGTTCCAACCACCGAAGCGGCGTACTGAAGAAGAACAACATCCTTCGCACCATGTCAAATGTTCCACCCATGAGCTCCCAGCGAAGAACGTACGCCTTCGATCTGGGTTCTGGACACCCGAAAGTGTCAGATGCTCCTTAGAAAGGAGGTGATCCAGCCGCACCTTCCGGTACGGCTACCTTGTTACGACTTAGTCCTAATTACCGATCCCACCTTCGACGGCTCCCTCCACAAGGGTTAGGCCACCGGCTTCAGGTGTTACCGACTTTCATGACTTGACGGGCGGTGTGTACAAGACCCGGGAACGTATTCACCGCAGCGTTGCTGATCTGCGATTACTAGCGACTCCGACTTCATGAGGTCGAGTTGCAGACCTCAATCCGAACTGGGACCGGCTTTTTGGGATTCGCTCCACCTCACGGTATTGCAGCCCTTTGTACCGGCCATTGTAGCATGCGTGAAGCCCAAGACATAAGGGGCATGATGATTTGACGTCATCCCCACCTTCCTCCGAGTTGACCCCGGCAGTATCCCATGAGTTCCCACCATTACGTGCTGGCAACATAGAACGAGGGTTGCGCTCGTTGCGGGACTTAACCCAACATCTCACGACACGAGCTGACGACAACCATGCACCACCTGTTTACGAGTGTCCAAAGAGTTGACCATTTCTGGCCCGTTCTCGTATATGTCAAGCCTTGGTAAGGTTCTTCGCGTTGCATCGAATTAATCCGCATGCTCCGCCGCTTGTGCGGGTCCCCGTCAATTCCTTTGAGTTTTAGCCTTGCGGCCGTACTCCCCAGGCGGGGAACTTAATGCGTTAGCTGCGTCACGGAATCCGTGGAATGGACCCCACAACTAGTTCCCAACGTTTACGGGGTGGACTACCAGGGTATCTAAGCCTGTTTGCTCCCCACCCTTTCGCTCCTCAGCGTCAGTTACGGCCCAGAGATCTGCCTTCGCCATCGGTGTTCCTCCTGATATCTGCGCATTCCACCGCTACACCAGGAATTCCAATCTCCCCTACCGCACTCTAGTCTGCCCGTACCCACTGCAGGCCCGAGGTTGAGCCTCGGGATTTCACAGCAGACGCGACAAACCGCCTACGAGCTCTTTACGCCCAATAATTCCGGATAACG
>NZ_BBLT01000022.1 GCF_000775915.1 Sporocytophaga myxococcoides | reverse complement strand
CGATTTTTGTTCAGGCCCTTGGTTCTGAGCCTGACTGGTCTGATGAAGATTTGGATTTCTGGCGGAGTTCTGTCGACTCCTATGAAAAAATTCTCCCATAAATAATATTTCTGATAAAAATGAAAAAATCTCGTCGCTAACCTAAATTTTAATAACCCATCTGATCTAAGTTTTTATACTACACCATGATAGAAAATATGATAAAATTATCTTTTAAAGAAATTTTTATCTGTCGAGCCATTATCTATTATTGAACTAAAAATTTGATCTGCAATAACTTTATAAGTATCCATGCTGTCAGCAGGAAACTTCATGGTAAAATTGATGCAAGAGTTATTCTTCATAATCATCTTTCTTAGGTTATATACGTTATCCTTCTTTCCGGAAAGATAAAGCGACTCTTCACCAATATAACTCGAATCAATCTTAGCTTGCTCTCCAAGTGCTGCACTCTTATAAAGATCCAGGATCTCCTCCATCGAATATTCTTTGTCCTTATAATTGTTGCACTCTAAAATGTCTTCATGAATGGTAAATGAAACCAAAGAGTTGTTAGAAACAAATTCATCACAAATCACCGTGCTACATGTATTTCCCTTGTGAATAAAAAGACCCTTTGGCAACTGCATGCATAACTTCCATCTGTCATTGCAATAAGATTCACACTGTAACAAAGGAGCTTCATCTTTAACTGCTACAATTGATATGTCTGGTATAGACTGCAAGCCATCACTTGAAGATTCAACTGCAATAGTGTCTGGAGTGTTAACCTCCTTGGTTTCTCCTTCAGTACTTTTCTTACAACTAAATAATGTAATGAGTATTAATAGGCAAAAAACTCTTGAGTTCATTTATATTTTGATTTATTAAAAAACATTTTGATTAAATCTAAAGAAGTTTCTATTCATATATAACCTCGCGCTCTTCAATAGTCTCAGTTGGCTCTTCACCAAAAGTTATTGGAAAGTGCAATTGAGGAATATCTTTTCTTCCAAAATAGAAATCATTAAACTCAATATCACTTAGGACAATAGATTCTGTCAATCGCTTTCTTTTTATCCAGTTACCTTTCTGATCAAACTCAGTATACTCAAATTTAATTTTCTTTACTTCAGCATCTTCACCTATCACTTCTCCCAAAAGCGCTGCTTCTTCATTTCCCTTTTGATCTCTACTCACTGAATAATAATTTAAAACATGATCGGCAGAACTATTCGCAAAATCTGTTCTTTTAACTATGCGACCATTTTGATCCTGCTCAACTTCCGTAGTATAAGGGCCCTTCGTCGACCTTTGCTTCAAAGGACTTTTGTTTTCATACAAAAAAGTATCTGCCTTTGATGACTCCGAACCGTAATGGTTGCGAATTTCTCTTTCCAGATTTCCATTTGCATTATAAGATAAAATCGTCTTTCCTGTCTCTGTGTAAACATTGTTATTGGATGAAAAAACTTTAACTTCAGAAATTTTATCTTGATCAAACGAAACTTCTGCTCTGAAGTCTCCAAGTATAGTGAACTCCGGAAATTGAAGCTGTTTGGTTTTTATAGATATGATCTTGTCGCTTTTGCCTTGAGTAGACATTGGTATGGAATCTTTAGCTTGTTCTGTTTTCTCTTTTTCAGGTACGCTTTTGCATGATGCGCAAAATACGAGGCTAGTCAGTAGTACTACTTTTAAGCTCTTTCTCTTATTCATTATTTACTCTTATTTGAGATAGTTTATTTTTTCCATTTTCTACAGTTTTCCTGTCACTTCCTATATAAAGTCTGTTTTTATCTTTGTTGTAGCCATTCTCTTTATTAACTGTTCCTGGATCAAAATAATTATAGTACCACTTATCACCATCCTGTCCTTTTCCAACAATAATAATATAGTGATCTGTTGTTCCTTCATTTATAGTTTTGTCTGCTCCTTTCTCAATTCCAACAAATACTGCTTTGCCACTTTTCAGCTGAGCATCTATATACTTTACTCCAAGCTCTGCCTGGTTTGTAAACTTTCCACTTTGAGAGTCTTTAACAAAAGTTTGAACCTTATAATTATCTCCTTTTTCTGTCGCACCACTGAAGTCCAACATAAGCTTTGCTGTATCCCAACAACAGACATAGTTTGGCTTTGACTCTCTTGCCTTTTGATTTGTTCTGATTGAACTGTCTTTAACACCCTCAGTATCCCACCATGTTGCACCTGTAAATTTATTCTTTACTTTGGTAATCTCATCGTTGGAAGCTTTATGTAAATCCGCAGGATCATCATAACCCGTTGTTTTTTTTACAAAATCAATGTACTCTTTTTCATTGTCATCCTCTCCGTTTCTATAATTATAACCATATCTGAACTGCGTTCTCCACTGACTATCTGAAAGAACATTGGCTATTACTCCCTCGAATTTCTGATCATTATACTGATTATAAATTCTGTTCATCTCCTTCATCGAAGTATGAGTATATTTATCCTTAGAGATCTTTCCATCCTGAGATGCCACAGAGGCGCTGGTGGTAGCACCGTATTTCTGATACTGTTTAATTGCAGCTATCGTATCCTTCAGATCTTTATCCTCAATCTTTGTTTCAGGATTTTGGGTGTTGGATGTTTTTACGGCTGTTATTTCTTCAGAAGAAGAAGCCAGATAATTAAAGTTCACCAGGAAGTTTTGGATCTTAAGTACATCCTTGGCTTTATTGTCTCCTCCTTTACCTACACTTCCACTCAAATCAAGATTTGAATTTTGAACTTTGGTCTTTGTCTCTTTCTTAGTTTCTTTAACTACTTCTTTTGCTACCTCAGCCTTTGGTAAAAACTTATTAAGCTTATCCATCTGCTTCTGCTCGGCAGCACTTGTATATCCTGAATAAAGTTCGTTATAAAGCCGTTGAACAAGTTTCTTGTCTATTGAAGAAAGATCCGATTCCGAAAGGTGAGAACTAAGATTATATGCAAGATTATCCTTTTCATACCAGCTCAGGTAATCCAGCATTTTTATCACAAGGCCCGGATTTGATTTTGAGACTGCAAGCATTTCTTTGCCTATTGCCAACATCTCTCCTCCATATAGCTTATATATCTGCTCAGCACTTTTTGCAGGAACAGCCTCTGGTTTAACTGCTGGTTTATTTGTTTTGGTTGTTGAAGCTGATGTAGTTTTGGCTGCAGCCTTTATTGCTGGTGTTGTAACAGCAGGAGCAGCAGGTAACGCTGCTACAGCTTTTACAATTTCTGAAGCTGTTGCTGCATCTATATTGCCGCTTTCAGAAAGCTGATGATCCTTCTGGAATTTTTTGATAGCCTTTACTGTATCACTCTCTAAACCATCTTTTCTTGTAATAAAGCCATCCGCAGTCCCCTGATAATATCCGAGAGCTTTTAATGATTTTTGTACCTTAATTATTTCTGTTTTGCTGCCAACTGGCTGACCATCCTTCACTCCCACTTTCACATCCGAAGGTATCGCTTGAGTTGCATTAGCTTCAGCAGAAGGTGTTGCACTTCCTGTCGATGCATTATTCACCACTGCTTCAACAGCTGTGCTTTCTTCTTTTGTATCTTCACGACTCTTTAAATCAGGAATCTTACTGCTTAGAATAGTTTTGAAATATAGCAATCCTATTGTTGTTCCTTCTTTGCCTACTATGCCATCCTTATTATTCTTTAGCTTGATATTCATGTTTTCCTTGTCCGTTGCATTCGTTACAAGGTCCATTCGTTTTTTAAACCATTCTTCGTCTTCAGGTGCAAGTTCCTTTGTCTGGAACTCAAGTATAGCAGCGCAAACAGCATCAGTGTCTTTTGTCTTATCCTTTGTAATGTAACCCAACTGTGCTAATAAGCCTCCTACAATTTCTACATCATTCGCTGCATTCTTCTTACCCTTCCCAACAGTTCCTGACAATGCATATTCGGAATCTCTGTAATGCATCAGTCCTATTTCTGCCTTTATTTCTATTTCGTAGAAAGGATTGGTCGCATACACTCCTCCGCTCTTTGTTGTAAAGTTGCCATTCTCAAGCAATGTGTCGGCTGTTTTATTACTAAGGAAACTATCTGACATAAGCTTATAATAAGCATCAAATCCTTTTTCCTTATTGTTTATGCCTTGTTCTGTGGATGTGACACCACTGTCAAATGCGCCGACATTGAATATGTTTCCTTCTGTCCGCTCCTTATCCATCAAGCCTCCTTCAAGTCTGGCTTGAGCAAGCGCATACTCAACAGGGACTACAAAACTTAGGTCCTTCTTCTCATCATAGACTTTTTTCGCAGCTTTAGAAAACATTGAACCTGTCAGCTTTTTATCGTCTTTCACAGTTGTTTTCGAATACCAGTGATCCAACTGATCCTGTGCAAATTTTTCATAATCTTTGAAATAAGCATCTACCTTATCTGCTTCAAGAACCTTGAGCTGCACGCCATCTCCGGTTGCCCTTTGAACAGTCCCGGTCTCCACCCCC
>NZ_BBLT01000021.1 GCF_000775915.1 Sporocytophaga myxococcoides | reverse complement strand
TCGGTATGTGCCTGGCCAAAGGGAATTGTCTCTGCCATGGTGCGGGCCGGGAGGGGTACTGGCTTCGGCGTCTTAACGGCCGGGACTTCGGGTGGCTGTGCGTTCACTGCGCCGTAGTACGCCTTAACGCGCTCATGCTTGGCTGTGCTGCCCTCGATGCCCCGCTCGATACCTAGATGTGCGACAGGTGCAGCTGCTCGCGTTTGCCACTCGTCCAAATTTCCACCGTACTTCCCTCTGCAGTTCAGCTTGCCGTTTTCCCCAAGTGCCACGTCCAGGATTTGATAATGCGGAGTTGCCTCATCAAGGTGTAAAACGACGCTCACTGCATGCGGAAAATTCTCTGCAATCCACGGCTCGACAGCCACGCGCCATGCGTCCAGACGATCCTTTTGCCAATGTCCTGCACGGCTCGGATCGTCGGGCCGGAAGTATTCCGGGGATGCGGAAATAATCGCCTCGACAGCCAAAACTGCGTTGCTTCGGATCTTCTGATCGCCGATTTTTTTCTGCACCGCGAGGTGCGCCGGTTCGTCCAGGGCGACGACCTGGATGAACTTGCCGCCGGGGGCGGCATTTGGTGTGGGCCGCGCACGTAGATTGTGGCTACCGGCAGCCGCAATCTCCCCCCAAGTCTTGAGCTTGGCGATGCGGAAAACGACTCTTGGCGTTTTGTCCATGCGGCCTCCGGTTTTAGATTTTCCCTACCCTGGCGGAGCTAGGATCAGTAGGGCTCACGACAATCTGCGCAGCAGATTGTGTAGTGAGTGCACAAAATCAATTTTAGACCCTCCTTACCCGTAGGAAAGAAGGGTAAGCCACTTCTCAGGCCTTTTTTGCCTGGAGCTTTAGAAATTTGATCTCCAAGGCGTGCTTTTCCTCAGTGAGCTTTTGTACCTGGGTCGTCGCTTTATTCAGCTGGGCCTGTAGGTCTGAGATGGTCTTCTGTTGGGCAACGATAACCGCAGCTTGGTCAGCCATGGTTTGACGCTGACGCGTCCTGTAAATTTCCTGTTTTTCGGCGTTAGTTTGTGCCATGGTTATTTCTCCTTAACGTTATGAGTTATGTAACTAATATTATAATTATATACTAATTTATTCCGTAACTAATGAATTAACTAGTTACATAACTAAATGCTTAGATTATTTATTTAATTATGTAACCATATCAAAAAAAGTTAGTAACAAAGTTACGTAACTAAAATCATTTTATGAAATTTTAGTTACGTAACCAATGTACAAAAAAAGGGGGCAGATTGCCCCTAAGTTACGTAACCAGTTTCTTTTCCTACTGGCTTAGTACCTTATAAAGTCGGGTCAGGAGGAAAGACTTGGTCGTCGCTCCTCATCAGGGCGAAATACCGGAATGGGGGGTCCTCGTCCTCCTGGGCCTGATCCTTCCATTTCTCTAGGACGTGACGCGCTTCCTCCTCCTCATCAAAGGTTGAGCCTAGCTCGCACCATCCACCGTCTTCCCATCCATAAATGTCCCAGGTGTACTGCTCGTCGTTCGTATTTTCTTGCACGATTTTCTCCACATTAGTTGAGGGTTAATTCGCGCTGTTCTTCGACCTGGACAGTCTCCAGTTCGTCTATTTTTCGGGTAGCCTTCCGCCGTTCCTTGCGATATTCCTGGATGAATACCATCCTGTCTCCATTGAAAAAAACATGGGGGTTGATCCAGTAAAAATTGGTTCGGTCAGATTCGGCAATCATCTTTTTCTGAAGCAGTTCAGCCATGGCCCGGTGGTAGCTCGCTCGGCTTAGACCCTTCACCCCGTTCTTCTTAATCCAGTCTTCGCAATCCTTCCAAGTCCACCAAATACCCTCTTTACCTGGTTGATCCTGGTAGACCAAAAGGATGAAGTGGATGAGCTTTTGAGCAGGTCTATTCAGGTCAAAGAAGAGTGAGGCGTTCTTGGTGAAAAGCTTCACGAACTGCGACTCATCGACTTCTTCAATCCGGTGGACACCCGCCATGTGGATGCTTTCTCCTGTGTCTTCTTTGACAATGCAGCCAGCCGCCATGGTCACGCGTTTGGTCCCGATTTTGACCTCTGTACTGACCTGCCAAAAAGGGTTCCTCTCGTAGACCGTTACGTCTTTTTTCCTGCTCTTGACGGTGGTGCTAATTGCTCGGAGGTTCAAATCGGTTTGTATGCCTGTCTCAGCCATGGGGGTCATCCTGATATTTGGGTTCTCAAAAAATAATAACTGAATTCTCAGTAGGCTTTGCCTCACTGAGCACCCAACTTTCAATTTTTTGCTGTTTTCTGAGACAATTTTATCAGTTCTCAAAAATGCTTGTCTATCTGAGAACTCAGTTCTCGTAAATTGAGAACTGAGTTCCCGTAATCTGCGACCGTACATGGCTTAACCATGCGGTTCTTGGAGGTTTCTCTTCTTACATCTTCAGTAGGGGCCTTGGCCCCTACTGAATCCTTAACTCCAGCCGCGCCAAGGCGCGGGAATACTACAAGGTTACGCAATGCTTACGCATTGCTAGATGCCGGTAGGAAAGGAGGGGGATCCCCAACAATCGTAGATGCTCTTGAAGAGCTAAGGGGGCGTTAAAGGCTTGTTTAGAGCAAAAACTTGCTGTTCTAGGCCACTTTCGGGACTTGGAGGGGATGGTGCTCTGGTAGCTTGGTTAGACGATGTAACCAGGAGCTAGGGATGACAGAAAAAATGATGATGGCGATCGAAGCAGCCTTATGGCGGGTGCTCGATGCAAGCCTTAAGAAGGTCGACGCGATGTATCCAGATCGCAGCACTGTCGATAGTGAGTACGTGCTGCATTTACGGTGTGTACAGAGTCTGATGGGATGGCATCAGACGCAGTTGATGGCCCTTTACAAAATGCGACTAGCTGCTCGAGCTCATAGGCCTATGCCACCCCGTCGAAGTTCATCATGGACTGACGATCTAGACGATTGGGATCTTGTTCTTGAACTATTTGGGTCGCCTGGGGCGTCGTCCTGGATGATGTCCATAGGTCTTGCAGCACTTCCGTATGACATCCGCTTGTTGCTCGTACAGATGACTTTCATCATCGAGCTGGCGATGACTGATGCCGTGAAATGCCTAGGTGAACTACAAGTAATGGCCGACTCTCTAACGTCCGAAAGTCGCAGCATGGGGGGACGCAGCAAGGCTCCTGCTCCTGTTCAGGTCAAGGATCGACAACTTATCGAACGAGAGTCATACGCCTTAGCAGAGCGTGTAAAGAGGATGATGCAGCCAAAAAATGCTGTGCTCTCTTCACGAAAATCTATGCTCAATTTACTCAAAAAAAACTGAACAATATGTCAACTGGTATCATGCTGTAATGACGAAGAAGATACTGCTGATTGAAGACTCAGTGAACGACGCCCAACTCACGCTCCATGCTCTAAGAACCTGTGGCATTGAGAATCCTGTTGTAGATGAGTTTGACGGTGCTGAGGGTCTTATTCGACTTGCTGATGACCCTGAGATAGGTCTTGTCTTGCTCGACCTAAAGCTTCAGAAAATTAATGGTTTTGAGTTCCTGAAAATAGTTCGAAGCAACCCACGATTTGTAGAGCTTCCAGTAGTCATTGTCTCCAACTCAAGCGTACTGTCTGACCGGACTAGGGCTGAGATGTTAGGCGCGTCTGGGTACATCGTTAAGGATTTTGACTTGGAGGAGTTCAGGGCTTCGATCTTCCATACCCTGAAACCTTTCAGAAACCTGCTAATTTGGCCTTAAAACGGGCCTTGGAGCGTTTTTTCCGGTTAGAGGTGTCTCCGGTTCATCCCATACCTGATTAACGCGCCAGGCTTCGTTTTTGACGGTTTCTGACCAATCCTTACGGCTGGGCTTCAACCGCTTTGCGTGGAACTGCTCGGCTGCTTGTGCGGCTACCTGGTCACCGCGCCGGTCGGCGTCATATCCTGCTAATACCTCGGCTCCTTCGGGAATCCACGGCGCGAGTTTTGATGGGGGCAACTGGTCCCCCCCTGAGGCTATAGCAATGACATCAGGATGCATCGCTATAGCAGCAATTGCATCGAGTGGTGCCTCCACAAGCACGACCTTTTTCCCTGTCCCTGGGATGATGAAAGGTCCGCACTCTGCACCCCCAATACTGCGATGAAATTTTGTATCTCCCGTGCCCCTTTGGAAGGCTCCACCGCCTGTCCTTTTGAAGGTCGCATTTGCCCTATTGTCTGCATAGACCAACCCCAAGCTGTGGAGCTTGTCGATTAGCTTCGTTGGCATGCCGCGAACTTCATGAAGCCACCTTCGTACTCGAGGCCACTTTGTTGGGTCTGGCGCCGGCGCAGCCACCGGTGCTTTAGTGATCTCCTGGACGTCTGCAGGAGCTCGTTTTACAAGCTCCCTGGCGTGCTCTGTCGCGATGGCTGAATTGTCGAAGTGCTCCGCCAGAAGGCGCACGGCGTCTTTGTAGGTCAGGCTATCAAGGTGCATGAGCAAGTTGATTGCGCCGCGCTTACCCTCTCCTCCCTGTTCTATCCAAACATCTGCTCCGGCCTTACCAGACGACACGGCAATTTTCCGACCGTCTGGCAGTACGTATTTTCGTGACGCGTGGCGCGAATAGCTCCCCTCCTCCAGCTCGGCACCATAGACGCGTTTGAGTACCGTATCGATCGATAAGGCCCGTAGCTGGTT
>NZ_BBLT01000020.1 GCF_000775915.1 Sporocytophaga myxococcoides | reverse complement strand
TTAACGGAAAACTGGTAACCTCAGGCACAACATCACCATTAGCCATGGATGATCTGACGTACAAGTATGAGACGATAGCCAATGGCTATACCAGAAATACGAACAGGTTAAGGTCTGTGAGTGATGCCGTAGGTAACGGAAACTATGCTGATGATATAGACAATCAGGCTAATAACAACTATGACTATGATGAAATTGGAAATCTGAAGTCAGATGTTCAGGAAGGGATTGACACAATCGAGTGGACAGTGAGCGGAAAAATATCGAAAGTAACACGTTCTTCAGGTATCACAAAGCCAGATCTGGAGTTTAAGTACGATGCATTAGGAAACAGGGTCGCTAAAATCTCTAAGCCTGCAGCGACCAAAACAGATGCATCTACCTGGATAACATTGTATTATGTAAGGGACGGAGTGGGTAATGTAATAAGTACATATGAGCAAAGAAAAACCACAAGCGCACAGGAGTTTTTCTGGAAAGATCAGACGCTTTATGGCAGCACCAGATTGGGAATGGTTGATTTGAATAAAAATATTACTACCTTGGGAGCGGTATCTAATTCGTTATTTGCTACAAAAACAGGTATAAAACTGTTTGAGGGAAGTAATCACCTGGGTAACGTGCTTACTGTATTTACAGATCGCAAGATCCCAGTAGCTTCAGGTACCAATGTTCTTTCTTATACTGCTGATATCGCAAGCACTTCGGATTACTATGCATTTGGTAGTCAAATGCCTGGTAGGAAATATACTAAGACGAATTATCGTTATGGATTCAACGGGATGGAGAAAGATGATGAAGTTAAAGGTAGCGGAAATAGTTATGACTTTGGAGCGAGGATTTACGATCCGAGAATTGGAAGATGGTTAAGTTTAGATCCTTCTGCTGCTAAATATGTAGGTTGGAGTCCTTATAATTTTGTTAGGGATAATCCAATAAGATATGTTGATCCTGATGGAAAAGATCCTATTGATCCTCGTACCGGAAAAACTTCAAAAATTAGTTTGACGAATTCAGTTGTAGTTGCTAATACTTATGATCCTAAGATACATCTAACGCCTAAGAAGGATGCTGAATTGCTAAGTTGGGCAAGTTCGCAGTTACTTAAATTTTCTGTAGGAAAAGACAATGGCGCTCCAATCGGTATCTTTGATGATTTTCCTAGCCCCGATAGATCAGCAAGTTTAATTTCGGAAGAAGCTGCAGCAGTTATAAATCCAAGATATGGAGATAAGCTTCGTTCTTTCTCATCGCCAAAAAGTATTAACGGCTTGTATAATCCACCGAGTGTTGATGCTTTTGAAGAGGTAGCAAAAACGGGATACTATAGTTATATTGACCAAGGTTTTGCAGAATCAGGGATATTTTATACTGATATTAAAAGTTTTAATTTGATAGACGTTGAAGCAAACACTGTATCAAGAATTACAAATTTTACAAGAAATTCTAATGGGAAATTTGATATTAATACAGTGAGTACATTTTCAACTAAAAAAGGAGATATTCAAACAGAAATGAGAAATGGACAAGAATACAGATATCGTAATGTAACTACAACCGAAACTATTGAACAGTACCAAAATAATAAATCTGTAAAAAAATCTACAGTAACACATACATATCAGGAAAAAGTAAAGTAAAATGAGTAGACAAAATTTAATAATATTGATTTTGGTAATACTATTACATTATGTTTTTGGATTGTATTCCATTGGAATAACTTTAATATATAACTTATTCCGTCTTTTCCATTTACCTGGAACTTTACCTGCTTTAGTAATATCAATTATTATAGAAGTAATAATGTATATACTATTCTTTAATAAGAATTATAAAATTGTAAAAGCATATGTGTTAGCAAAATTGATAACAGCACTTTTACTAATGATAGTGATGGTAAGTGCATGGGATAAATTTTCAAACAATCTAAGTCTTGTTTTTTGTTCTATAGGATTCATTACAACATCTATTATTATTATTTATTTTATTTTTTTTAAATGGATTAAAGGATATAATAGATAGTAGCGCTAATCCCGTTTTGGCGCAAGGTGTGCCGAGAATGAAAGACGGCACTTATTAAAAAGTCTTTCAATGCTATATAAAAGATGAAGGTAGGCCCTTCATTGGCGGTGCTACTCCCACAATCTTTCCGCAAGTAATACTTCGCTGTAACGAAGTCGATGAAAATGAAAAGGTTGAAAGTTGTAGATAAAGAGAGTCTGAAGAAGTTGTTTTTAAGAAAGAGATTTTAAAAAAGTAAAATAAAAAAAGTATCTGAAAGAAGTAGTTTAACACTTCGGACAGGTACTTTTTCTGTTTTGTTCGAGTCTCATGGCTTTGGCTTGTCTGATTTGTTCAGAAAAGTCCATATTGGGAAGTTTTTGGGTGTAAGCTTCTATAGGAGTAAGTCCATTGAGTGCATAATGAGGTCTGAAAATATTATAGTCTTCAATAGATCTTATAATGCAGTTCAAAAGTTCCTTGAAAGATTGTGGCAGGTCATGCCTGATGTAACGCTTCATGATTTTATTGACAGCTTCAATAGGTGAGTTGGAAAAAGCTATATCTTTTAAAGCAATAACTTTTGTTATTTCAGGATGGGGAGTAGAAGTTATAAGCTCTTCAATACATACAGCATGGTTCTCACTTCCACCATCAGCTACCAGAGTTGCACATATATGTTCGGGATGAAATTTTTGTATTGTCTGAATAGCCATATATAATGCGGCTTTTACATTGTCGGCACCATGCTTTTCAGAAACGCTCCATCCAAGTATCTTTCTTGAAAAATTATCAGAGACAAAAGTAATGGCTGTTTTAATTCCATTAGGCAAAGTATAAAAAGTTGTATCAACATGCAGGAACTGATTGGGTCTGGTACTGACTATGCCTTTAGTTTTTTCTTCAGGTTTAGGAAAGCGTCTTTTAAAACCCAGGAGAGCACTGTATTTATACCATGTGCTCAGTGAAGCAAATAATAATCCGTTTCTTCTGGCATAGTGGGCGATAGAAGAGACAGGCCAGCAGGCAAATCGGATATCAGAGAAGAGAACTTTCATAATATTCACTTCTTTAACAGCAAGCTGAAGAGGATGTCTTTTCAGACAAAGAGAAACAGGAGAAAGGCTACATTGAGTTTTTAACTTGTGAATCCTGTAGTAAAAAGAATTGATACTAATTCCCGTAAGTTTTAAAACCGTTTTTTTAGGTAATATGGTAAAGAGTTTCTGTAGCTGGTTAATAAAAATTTCATTGTCTGTTTTCTTCAGTAAAGGCTTTATGAAAGCAGCAAGTGCAAGCCAGACCTTGAAAAGTATCATAACAGTTCGTTTTAGATTTTTGTGTTCTTCAAGTATCTCATACAATTGCAGTGATTCATTCTGTATAGATCTGTATTCATGGCCGATATAACTACTCATTATAATGTTTCTCCATGATGATGCAGTAGAATAAGGAACCTGGTTTCTAAAGCTCTCTGATAACAGGTATTCTTTTCCTGTTGAATAGAGAAAGATAATGAATGTGTCGTATTTGTTTCTGCAATGTTTGTTCAGATCCATAGTTTAAACAAACGAAAGCAAGTAAAATAAACTTGTATACCTTCAGCAGCAGGAATTACGTCCCTGACTACAGATGCACCGGCATTATACAATGGCAATATCAGCAGAATGACCACGGCTATCACGGATGCAAATCCATCATCCGGCACATCCGGTACCTGGAATGGCGGAAATGACGGATCGTATCAGGAAACCTTTAAATACGATGCCAACGGTAATATCCTGAAGCTGACACGTAACGGAAAACTGGTAACCTCAGGAACGACATCACCATTAGCCATGGACGATCTCACGTACAAGTATGAGACGATAGCCAATGGCTATACCAGAAATACGAACAGGTTAAGGTCTGTGAGTGATGCGGTAGGTAACGGAAACTATGCTGATGATATAGACAATCAGGCTAATAACAATTATGACTATGATGAAATTGGAAATCTGAAGTCAGATGTTCAGGAAGGAATAGCCACAATCGAGTGGACAGTGAGCGGAAAAATATCGAAAGTAACACGTTCTTCAGTCAGCTCCAAGTCGGATCTGGAGTTTAAGTACGATGCTCAGGGGAACAGATTAGCCAAGATTGAGAAGCCTGCAGCAACCAAAGGGGATGCCTCTACCTGGATTACGACGTTCTATGTAAGAGATGCTTCCGGCAATGTGATGAGTACCTATGAGCAGAAGAAAACGACCACCGTACAGGAATTTTTCCTGAAAGAGCAGTCGATTTATGGCAGCACCAGATTGGGAATGGTTGATTTGAATAAAAATATTACTACCTTGGGAGCGGTATCTAATTCGTTATTTGCTTCAAAAACAGGTATAAAACTGTTTGAGGGAAGTAATCACCTGGGTAACGTGCTTGCAGTATTTACAGATCGCAAGATCCCAGTAGCTTCAGGTACCAATGTTCTTTCTTATACTGCTGATATTACAAGTACTTCTGACTACTATGCATTTGGTAGTCAAATGCCAGGTAGGAAATATACTAAGACGAATTACCGTTATGGCTTCAACGGGAAGGAGAAGGATTCAGAGTTTCATGATAATTATGATTATGGAAAACGAGTTTATGATGCTAGGTTAGGTAAATTTCTTAGTTCAGATCCTTTAGCTAAAATCTATCCATTTTATAGTCCATATCAGTTCGCCGGAAATAGTCCAATTGTTAATGTAGATATTGATGGAGAGGAACCTTTTGATTATAGATTGAGGACAGCCGAATTCCGGGCTAGACTAGACAATATAGAATGGGAAGACATTGCAACTTATTTGTTATGTGAAACCCAGTGTTCAATGATGAATATAGTAAGCAGAGAACAAGCTCAAATGAGTCAAACTACTAAAAACGTTTTGTATGCAAGATATGGAGTGTTTACGAATTTTAATGAAGTCACATTTAAGTATGAACTTAGTATAGAATATGAGTGGGTAGTTGAGGGACCTGGTGGAGCAATTCTTGGGACCTTCATTGATTTTCTTGGAGCCTCTAGTTTCTTGCAAAAAGGTCCAACAGCACTTTTGGCTAAGACACCTGTAAAACCAATATTATTTTCTATACCCCTTGGATTCAAAAGCTTTGGCCAATTTAAACAATTTGGAACAACTATACAGGCTGGATTGGCAAAATTAGGATACAAAAATACAAATTTGTACATGCAGGGAAGCTCTATTACAGCTAGGAGTGCTGAAACTGGAGAGCTTTTTGATGTTGGAAGGAAAAGTGATTTTGATCTAGCTCTAACAGGAGAGGATATCTTTAAAAAGGCAGAGGAATTGGGATTGGTAAAAGGTGATAGAACAGGACCTATAAATTTAGGAAGTGAAGAAGCCAGTAAACTTGGCATTAGTGATCTTCTCGAAGAAATTTCAAATTCAATAGGTAGAGATGTAAATGTGATGATATTTAAAACAGTTGAGGCTATAAAAGCCAAAGGGTCTAGTGTTAGGGTTCCAACACAACAATAATAAACTATGATAAAAGAATATTTTTTGCTATTTGCGTCAAAGAAAACCAGTGTTGACGAATTAGCTTTTTCAATCTATAAAAAATTAGATTTAGAGTTTACTCAAAAAGAAAGTCTTTATGTTGGCATTTATAATTGTTACTCGGGACTCTATGCTGATAAGTTAACAGTTGAGTATAATTATGTGAATAATGAATGGAAATTCGATAAATATCAGGATTATTCTATCATCATAAAGCTCGCAAATTTTACTGGCAAGAATAAAGATAAAGAAAGTAAAACTAAGCATTTGAAAGAAAGGCTAATTAAAATTGAGGATATTATATTGCTTGAAGAATCTATTATTGAAAAGGAATAGACCGTTCTGGCCAAGTCTGTGACTTGTGTCTATAAATGGGAGCCAGTTTATAAACTGGCGGTTGAGAAATAAGAAACTACTAAAAAGTCCCGAAGGCCATTGTCTTCGCAGCAACTCCCACAATCTTTCCGCAAGTAATACTTCGCTGTAACGAAGTCGATGAAAATGAAAAGGTTGAGATTGGTAGATAAAGTAAGTTTGATGAAAGTTCTACTCCCTGGCTTGTGTCTTCACAAGCCGGAATCTATGATAATGTACAGAACTAAAAATCCCGGAGGTAAGAGCCTTCGGGATTTTTTATGTTTATAAGGAATTTAATTTAGTAGC
>NZ_BBLT01000019.1 GCF_000775915.1 Sporocytophaga myxococcoides | reverse complement strand
AACAACAATAGCGTTACATTCTCTTACAAGGATTACAGGCAGAGTGCACAGCAAAAAGAAATGACACTGGAGCCGATGGAGTTTATACGAAGGTTTGCCTTGCATATACTCCCAAGAGGCTTTGTTCGCATAAGACATTTTGGGATTCTTAGTAGCACTTCTAAGAAAGTGACCATCCCCACCATCAAGGCACAGATGCCGGAGAAAACTATCATGCCTCTAAATGGAAGAACGAAGGCACAGATGCCGGAGAAAACTATTATGCCTCTAAATGGAAGAACGATTACTTCCTATGACCCGAAAATCTGTTCCTGTTGCAAAACCAAAACCATGGTCGTTATTGAAATTTTTGACAGACGTGGGCCACCTTTTTTTTTCAATATCAATAAAACTGAAGTAAATATTTAATTGAACTCTCTTGTTCCAGAGCAGTTCCAGCGAAGCTTTGACCAAGGTAAAATAAACAATATCAAATAGACAATAAACTTCTAAGCAAATAATGAAATATCTAAACAACCAGTTTAAAAATGCCTTCATCGTAAGGATAATAACTCCATAAATATCCTCTCCACTTTTTTATATCCCACTAAAAATAGTCTCATTACCCATAGTGCATTGTCTAACAACCTAAGGTTCCGTGCAACAGCGTTTTCATGCTCGGCACGCTGTGCCGCACGAAAACTTAGTTGTTAGCTACTGGCCTTTATTTTTAATTAGGATCTGTTCTAACTTTTCATAATCATTTGATTGACCCAAACCTCGGGTTTCGGTTTTTGAGCCAACAATATTATGTTTCAGACAATGGAAGCAAACTTTAGCTACACCAGAAATTGAATTTGATTTTTTGAACACGAGAATATCACTAAACCAAGGAATGCAGGTCGTGCCCATAATCTCAGGTTGATACTTATCTCTAAAAATCTGGTTTATTGAATCAAAATAAATTTTATTAATTGAATATTTATTAAAATTTAGATCTGTTAAACTATCAATATATAGTGTATCTGAAATAAATTCAGATTCCCTATATAATACTTCCATTGTACCACGTGGATTATTAGCTTTCTTATCAACATCCCTAATATCTATGGCAAGAGAATAATGTTCAATTGCATCAAAATCAAAATAATATTTTCCGGAACCTTTATAACTATAATCTTCAATTGGTTCAGTTATTTTGGTTTGGGATTTTTGGTTGCATGAAAAGCAAATAAATATTAAGATGAAACTTAGATATATGATATTATTCATAGGCTTGTAGCTAACGTTTCTGGGCTTTGCGTTCGGGCGGGTTATAAGCAATAAACTAAGTTAACATTCTTTTAAATTTATTTACCTCACAACTGCAAGTCTAGACGTCACAACGCCTGACGCAAAGCCTCATGTTGGTGGCTGGACAATTTATCGTTGCTTTGTTTATGTAATAAATTGTTTTGTTTGTTTTGTTAAGTTTGATAATGTAATAAGTCCACCACTAGCAATAATTGCTCCACCTACAAATGGAAAACCTGCACCAACCAAGTCAGTAATATCACTCGAAAATAAAAATGGCAAGCAAAATAACATTCCAAATGTCCCAAGTACAATTGCTGTCAAAGCACCAAATCTTATTAGTGATATCATATTAAATTTTGTTTCTTGTCTTACTGAATATTTTGTAACAATTTGTCTTAAAGTTGAAGTTTGGCAATGTGCATAATCTTCAATTGTCCAGGTTTTAAGAGGCTTTGAATTTAGACCGTTTATGTAGTCATTATAAAATGTCGTCCACAAGTCAGGTAGTAATAACGCTCCAAAAATAAATATTGCAAAACTTGGAATTGAGTAGTTACCGTTTCCCAACATAAAAGCCTGCATTCTAATTTCGTCTACAGGTGTCATCTTAAAGTCAAGCAAGATGTGTTTTAGGTCGTGGCTTTCAAAGTTTGGGACAAGTCTTAAATTATTTTTTTCTAAACAGTTTGCAATATCTTTTCCAAGCGTTCCATCTGGAAGTTCTTGTAGTTTTTTTGCTTTCTGTTCATATACAGCAATGTCGTGAAACTGTTCAATTGCCCAAACTGACAAGTGAAATGATTTCTTAATAATTGCCCGAGCTATAATTTGAAAAATATTCATTTTCGTCAAATATTGTCTGTTAGTTTACGGACTACATTGCTTGCCACCAACGTTAAGCATATGCTTGGCCACCGGTTTTCAAAGCAGAAAAGTATTCGCTAGAACTGAAGACAGCTAAAAGCTCTAAACTATCGGCTCCCACTGCACCTGTGGTCGAGCATATGCAATGTTAGCACACGTTTTTACTTTTCTTTTAAATCCTGAGGTATTGTATTTTCAAATAAATATTCAGTTTTATCAATTGGATAATCCTGATTATGAATAATTAAATTAAATCCGTCTTCAAAATATAGATTTAATCCAAAGCTTAATGATTCTGATTTTCTTAGTACTAATTCTTTATAACTAGTCAATGATTTACCAATGTACTTTTTGAATTCAGGAAAATAAACCTCTATTGCTTCAATTTTATACTTAAACTCTTCATCTCCAAATTCTAGTCTTTCTAAGTCAGAAGCTTCAGTTGTTAAGCTTGTAACTTCATCTGTTGTAACTATCCTTATCCAATTATCAAATTCTAAAAAAGTTACGTTGATTCTTTCACTCAATTTATTATCTAAATAAAAAGACTGAACCTTGCCATTCTTAAGCTTTTTACCAATTGCAGATTTTATTAGATCCTCACCTTCCATTTTTTAAATTCTATATACCCAAACCTAACCTGATAATCTAATTTAATCACCCTTGTCGTTGACTTGTAGAATATTTATCAAGCACCAAAGGACTTGTCATTTCTTGAGGTAAAACAACATTAAAGTCACTTGAAGGATTTGGACCAATTAAAATTATAAGCTTTCGATCTTTAGGTTCATATCTTAAGTATTCTTCTAAGTTCAACTTGTCAAATTTTAAGTTTTTTATATTAAGAGCACTAGCTGTTTGTTTGCTAACTATTGACAAATCAATATTATCAGAATTATCCATGAATATGACAAGTATAGTCTCAAGATTTTTGAATAATGTATGAATTCCTCCGTATCCATGTATGCCATCTTTAGGCTCTTTAAATCCAAGTTTTATTGCCGATGGTTCTTTATTATAATCTCTGGTTAAATGAAAGTGTACTTGATCAGCCTTATTTAATGAATCTTCAAAAGATTTGATTTCGTCCATAGTGTTTTTTAAATGTGTGCTAACGGTTCGGGGCTTTGCGTTCGGGCGGGTTTCGGAGCACAAAGTTTCAATTTATTACTAAAGTTCATTAGTAGCACAAAGCTCCAAGTTTACACGTCAGCCGCCTGACGCAAAACCCGTGATAGCGGTTCGTTGTTTTCTCACTCATTGTCTTCTAAAATGTCTGTTGCTTTTGTGTTACCAAGTTGTTCAGCTAAGCCAATAAGCAATCCTTCTACTCCACGAATGTAGCAGAGTCTATAAACGTCACCAAACTGAACAACTTCATCAACGACTTTACCACCGTGTTTTTCAAGTCTGCCCAAAAGTTCGTCAAGGTTGTCAACCCTAAACATTACTCTTAGATAGCCAAGTGAATTCACCGGATTCGTTCTGTGGTCAGCAATTGTTTGTGGACGTAGAAACTGTGAAAGTTCAAGTCGGGAGTGTCCGTCAGGAGTAACCATCATAGCTACTTCAACAGATTGGTCGCCAAGTCCGGTTACCCGTCCTGCCCATTCACCTTCAACCATCATTCTTCCTTCAAGTATCAACCCAATTTCTGTGAAAAATTCAATTGCATTGTCAAGTGATTCTACAACAATGCCAACATTGTGCATTTCCATTAATTTACTTTTTGCCATATTTTATTTGTCAATTTATCGTGTTGTTTCCGGTCGTCCTACAATGACCGCTAACGATTAGTGTAAAATGCGTTTTAATGCATTTTTACACAATGTTAGCTGTATTTATTTGAGAAGAGATTGAAAATCCATTTCAATTTCCTGTTTCTTGGTTTCCATAAAATCTTTTGCCTTGTTCAAGTCACCATAAAAAATATTGTAAATAATTTTATAGTACCCCCAAGTGTATTCCATTGGGAATCTTCTATTTGTTTTTATTTGACACCAAGAATTGAAGTTCAATATTCCTACTTTCTTTCTAATCTTATCTTCAGTCCAAAATCCAATTTCGAGACTATCATCAGAATAGTTAAAATCTAACCTTTGTTCTCTGATTTGAACTTCATTGATAGTTAAAACCTTCTTTTTACTTGGTTCATTAAATCTTCCCTCGTTATAAATTATTTCTTGGAGGACTACGGAGTCAGATAATTCTTCAGTTTCAATTGGCAACTTTTCGGGAACTCTATTTCGTAAAGTAGAGCCAGGACTACTTCTGCTTTCCTTTGTCCAGTTTGTTTGTATTTTTTGAATATGTATTCCCATGTTCTTTAATTACAGCTAACGGTACGTGTAGCTGACGCGACCGGTTTTAAAACTGCGTCGGCATTCGCCGTAGTCAAAAGTTAAATAATAGTTCTGAAATTTCCTCTCCTACAATCCCCGGTCGTGGAAGTTACACTCTGTTAGCCACAGGCATTTTCTATTCTACGTTTAATTTCATTTAAATCAATTCTTTTTTTATGTATGCCCATCAGTTCAACTAATTCTTCTTTTACAATTAGGTCCTTATTTTCTATCCTTATAATTGTAGGATAATTAGGTCTTATTTTCGGATTTAAAAACATTATTCGTTTTATTAGAAACCTGATAGGTTCCAAATCTCCAACAATTTTTGGCCCGTCATAATATGCTTGAAGTATATTATCAGGAAATAAGGGTAAAATTTCTTCTTTAATTTTATTCTGAATTGGCAATTTAGTAGGATAAAAGAAAATAATTCTTCCTTGATTTTTAATTAACCATCCCTCTATCTCGGTATCCAATTTATAGTCACTAATTGCAGACTTAATAGCCAAATAGATAAATAGGAATCCTATTAATATTCTTATTATGCCATCAGCATAGTACCCCCATAAAACTAACAGTAATCCTATTACCCATAAAAAGGATGTACTTATTATAGCCTTATAGATTTTAACTAACATAAATTTTTATACCGAAGAAGCTGACTTTTTTTTTGCTTGTGGCTAACGTTAAGCATTTGCTTGGCCACCGGGTTTTATAGCAGAAAAGTATCCGCCAAGAACCTAAGATAATAAAAAGGTCTGAACTCTCAGATCCACTGCAACCGGTGGTCGAGTATATGCAATGTTAGCAAACGTAATTAATCATCAAATTTTAATTTCACAGTACTCCATGAGGATAGTCAAGTACCCAATTTCCCCCAAACCTATTTCCCTTTTGCAACCCCCAAATATTCAAAATCATCCTTCTTAAATTCGTTTTCTTCAATCTTTGAAATATCCTTCACCCTCAAAACTCTTATCAGCTTGTTAGAACCAGGTTTGAACGTCTCATTATCTGTGCTGCGAACAGCGAAATAATTCAGAGTAGTAGAATTACGGTCTGAATCATGAATTTGAACCAACATCCAATTATCATCCTTATCAATTTTAACTCTTTTTAATATTTCACCTTGTAACGGTAAAAGATGATTGAGATCCTTCAAATTTGCCATAGGCTTAATAGGTGATAAAGTTACTTTAGTACCAACCAGCCCAAACATGTATCTAAGATGATTAAAGTAGTGGTTGGCAAATATATAAAACATCCCAACCAAATTAATTCCTAATTTTATTTCTCCTCCGGACTTTAATTTAAAAAAAAGGGAAAATACAGAACTATAAATAAAACTTACATTCCAGTTTAAATATGGAATAACAAAAACTACTGTTTGACCAACAGCCCATAAATGTAAAAGCGTTTTATAAATTGGTTTATTTAAAAAATAGCAAACGGCTCCTGACACTCCGAACAAGAAAACACAAATTACTGCTAAATTTAAATCTTCTGTCAAATTATTTATCCCCGTTATAGAAATTACTATAACTGATATTGGATATGTCATCAAATAAGGTAAGTAAGGATGCGACTTTAAAAGCTGAGATGCATGAATAGTACTCATAAGTTAAAAATGGTTTCTTTTTATGTTTGCTAACGTTAAGTATAAAATAGGGCAGCGCTTAAAAGAGATCATCTATCAAGCAGAAAAGCCAGCACGCTATATAAAAATAATAAAAAAAGTGCGGGATTTAAAGCGCCGCTGATTCCTCACCATGATTGCCTGCACTGACTACAACCTATT
>NZ_BBLT01000018.1 GCF_000775915.1 Sporocytophaga myxococcoides | reverse complement strand
GGATCCGACCACTTTTAACCAGTCGCATTACAAATGCGAATGCCCTTTATTCAATTGTAACTTAACCTTCTATACTTCTACCTCTATCACAGATTGCACTCGCTACAAGCGAGCGCGAGCAGATGAAGACACCAGCCGGGGTGTAAGACTCTATTAAGATACTCTATTGCCGTTAACTACTAATGATGCAAATTTGAATAGTGATATTATCATCATAATAATAACCAATATGATAGAAAGCTCTTTAATTATGTGATCTAGCATCCCATATTTCATTAAGTTTAAAATAATCTTAATCATTTCTTTTATTGGTAATATTATGACTAATGCATTGATTAAGATAAAAATAATTCTTTTATAAAAATTATTTACAAATATTGAGACAAATCCAATTCCTAATATCATTATTAATAATAAGCCAAATACAGATGATGAGATATATTGATATAAGGCATTTAACAATACATTTATTAGGATAAATATCATGCTAAGTGCATAATAAACAATAACATAAACTTTCTTCATATTTTTAATGAGGAGTCCAATTATTAAAATCACTAATACCCTGAAGCGTTTTTGACTTAACATCCCCGAGGAAATCTCCAACCGCTTCAGTCGTTTCTACTACACCTTCTTTTACTGCATTATAACCTGCCTTTATATAATTTCCAGTAGATTTGGTTGTTGTCGAAATTATTGCATTGTTAATATTCTTATCTTCAAATTTCGCAACATCTCCTTCTACTACGGAAATAGTTCCATTTTTCAATTTATCGGCATTCTCATTTAATAAATAATCTGCTAACCTTGCTGGAGAAGATATTAACTCATTTTCAGCGTGTTTAACGCCTGCTATGGTACAAGCTTGCTTTCCACCATCAGCACAATTTTGTCCAGTTGCACTCCATTCTAACTTAAGCGATTCGGTTAATTTTTTAACTGTCTCTGCATCTACATCTCCACTTGTTTTAATTCTAATTACCAAAGCTGGAGGTTTTTGCTGTAATCCTGCATTAACATCATAATTTTTTGCTTTATCATAAGTGAGTCCTGTTACATTATGTGCTCCTCCTGGAGCATTATCATGTACAGGATAATGACTAAAGTATTGCATATTAGTTTCAGATCCAACTCCAACAGCTATGTGACCTGCTCCTGAGTGGCTATCTTCTTGAGAATAGAAGAATAAATAAATATCTCTACCATCAATATCTATGATGGAAATTGGAGAATTCGCAGCATAGCAATATGTAGAAACCTCAGGATATTTACTTGCCAATGGATCGACACTCATCCATCTACCTAATCGTGCATCATAAAACCTCGCCCCAAAGTCATAACTATTTCCACTTCCCTTCAGCTCATCATCTTTTTCCATTCGGTTGAACCCATACCTATAATTCTGCGAGTTGAACGATTTAGCGATCATACCGAACGGATAATAATCCGGGCTGGAATCGCTTCCTCCTTATACTCTCTTAGGCCTGTTTTTTCAGTGGCTCTGCTTTATCTAGCCTCCCCACTGCTGTATTCAAAGAACGTTTATACTCTGCAAGTTAATAAAAAAAACGCTTTTCATATAATTTATTATCCTTCACGGAAGCGGTTAAAAAGCCATTCTTTAACTGCTCGTTTTTTGCCGTCATTTACTGCTTTTTAACCGATTTCGTGAAGCTCCAAGCGCGGGGTGTATTTCTTTAACAGAGAAGCATACTGCGCGCGGAAGGCTGCTGCACTCGTGATTAAAGCCCTTTAAGGGTTGGGTTGCGGGGCGAGCCGCTGCGAGCGCAACAACGGCCGGCCGGGAGAAGCGACCCGCGAGGGGAGCGACCGGCCGTGTCCGGTGGTGCATAGCAGGCGAGCAATAACTCTGGCTGCGGGTGTACGTGGCCTTGCTGAAGGAGGAACGACTGAAGCGAGGACACGGACACTAGAGCAGCCGTGAGGAAGCCCGCAGCGTGTGAAGGAAGGCAGAGCGTAACAAGTACTGCCGGAGGCACGGAGGCTGTACTTGTGGAGCGGTGATGCAAGGCTGAGAGAGGAAGGGTGAAGGGTGGGTTTGTGCGGTTGACCCTGCACGAACGAACGCCTTGCAGCACTGCCTGACGGAACTAAGCGAGGACTGCACGAACGCCTTTGATCCTATATGCGTGCCGTAAGGACGCAAGGCCTGTGCGGTAGGTTTGTGCGTTGTGGCAGTGCGGATTCGGGATTTGGTTCTTTAGCTTCCCGGGTGGTGCTTTTCAAGTTCTTTCTGAAGGTCTTCAAGGTCGGTGCTTTTATACCTTTCCGTACTGCTTACATACTTATGCCCTGCAAGGTACTGAACCTGTCTTATGTCGTACTGTTTTATCCAGAGGCTTATTCTGCTTTGCCTGATCTGATTTCCATTGATCAGGAAGGTATGGTTCTTTCTGAGCTTTTTTATCAGTCTGTCCTGAACGTTCTGAAGATCGCTTTCTTTGTCCGTTCCTGTAAACAGCTTTTCATTTGAAGGATTTCTTTTCATCAGGTATTCATAGAGGTCTATGATTTGTACGGCCTCCAGTGGCAGGATTCTTCTGTCTGTCTTACCTGTGCCCGGCACTTCTATTTTACCTTCCCGCAGTTTCAGATGATGAGGTTCCAGTATAGCCATATCATTATTTAACAGACCCTGCCAGATCATTAACCCCAACATGGCTTTACTGTGTATTCCGGTTTCTTCTTCTGGTGTAAAGTTATCGTAAAGTACTTTCAGCTGCTCTTCATTTAAAAGATCATGCGGAACTGTTCTCTTTCTACCTTTTACAAAAAGACCCGCTGCCGGACTGGACTTTACTTTTCCGATGTATTTCAGATAGTTGTAATAATATCTTATTACTGTCAGCTGCTGATTGATAAAACTGTTACTGTGTTCTTTCTTCTGGCATACCTTAATATAGTCTAAAAGGTCGCTATAAACGATTTCTTCTCCTGCCTGGCCTCCTTCCTTCATCCAGTCAAAAAATGACTCTAAAAGCTTCTTATACCGTATTATCGTATCAGAGCTTAATTGCCGGGTCTTCAGATAATCTTCAAAGGTCATTATTCAGGATATGGGTATAGATTTGAGTACTTTCAAGGCTTTCATGGCCTAAGAACAGAGCAATGTTTTCAAGGCTCATTCCGCTTTCAAGCAAGTGTGTAGCAATGGTATGACGTAATTTATGAAGACCAGACACTTTATCTATTTCAGCCTTTTCAGCCAGTTGTTTCAGTCTTATGTGCAGGCTCTGACCTTCCGGCCTCTCTCCTCTTTCCGTTAAAAAGAAGGCTTCTTCGTATTCCTCTTTCACTAAAAAAGGCCTCCCATAAAGCAGGTAACTCTCTATATCTTCTTTTACCTCTGCTGTCATTGGTACATAACGCTCTTTATAGTTCTTACCATTTCTCACATACAGCAGGTTTTTATCCGTTAAAATATCTCCCGTATCAAGGCTTATACCTTCATTTCTTCTTAGTCCACAGCCATAATAAACCGCTAACATGGCTCTATCTCTGAGTCCCATTGGGCTGTCTTCCGTTGCTTCATACAGCTGCTTTATTTCTTCCCTGCTTAGTATTTCCGGGATTTTTCGTTTATCTCCGGTAATGACAATATCCGCATCAAAGCTCTCTTGATCTGTGTTTCTAAGGTAGTCGCTTAAACGCTTTATGGCCTGAAGATGCTTTAATAAATAATTATTGCTTAATGCCCCTGTCTTTCTTTGTCTTGGTCGCTCTTTCAGATAAATGAAGTAGCGGAGAACCTCCGCAGGTGTTAAATCATTTATAGCCATGTTTTCCTGTTCAAGCCAGTGGAAGAACTCTCTGATATTAGCAGGAAGGCTGTTTACCGTGGATACTGCATAACCTGTAACCGCAAGCCATTCTTTAAAGCCCGATTCCAGTCTTATATGTTCATCTTTTGTTAGCCTTAACTTTTTCATGCCGTGCCTTTTACAAAAAACAGTACCCCCATCCTCATTCCGTGTTATACTTGTTATACTGTTATACTTAATTATTTTATCCTGTTTTATAATAAGTTAGCTTGCCGTTGCTTCGCTTTTTTTAGTGTTATACTTATGTTATGCTTCTGTTATACTTCCCGTCCGGGTACTTTTGCCAGAGAACAGACAAGGTATCATCCATGATACTTAAAGCGCTCTGAAGCACTTTATAATCATCCCAGGTCGTGATCCTATATTCATAGCCTGTCTTCTGATTGCCTCCCGCCTGTTTCAGATAACCCCTTGCCTGAAGCTCAGTAATCCGGCGATTAAACTGCATGGGATGCATTCTGAACTTTTCACGGATTTCCTTACCTGTAAAGGTTTCTCTGTTTGTCTGTCGTACTGTGGATTTCAGCGATTCAAAGAACTCTCTCACTGCTCCGCTCAGTTCGTCGGATTTCCTGAGTAAACTTTCTTTGCTTAACAGGTTGGCAAGCTCTACATCTTCCAATGTGGTTTCTATATATTTCTCCCCTGTACGGCTCTGCTTTATTTCACGCTGATACTGATGTAAGAAGGTTATAGATTGAATCAGGGTTATATAGTGTGTGTTCGTTCGCAGTTTCTTGAACACGTATTCAGGTAGCTTTAAAGAAGGCTGGAAGGGATTTATTACTTTAATATTGTTATTTAACATACGCTGTATGTTGTGTACTTTATGAGCCGTTCGTATGGCTGAAGTAGTATCTGTAAGCCCGGCAGCCTGTCTATTCTGATAGTCAAGTACGGCATCCTGATGGGCTTTGCTTTCATTCACATGGATAAGAAAACTCCGGTTGCTGTTATCTTCATAGATCTTATCTTTGGTCGTGGCTCCTGCTATACAGATCGGTCCCTCTGCCTGTAAATGTACCTGTTTAAAGGCTCCTGTTCTCGGGTCGCTTTCCGTTACAAACTTGCTTATCTTCTGAGCTGTCATAAACTCCCTTAGTGGTAACAGGGCTTTATAACTTCCGTCAAGGTCTTCCAGTAACAGGATCTTGTTTTTCCAGAAGCTTCTATAAGGCGGTCTGAACAGTACGTTTTCAGTTAAAGCCGTGGTTTCATACTTACATTCTTCCGGTACAAGTTTTAAGATCGTTTTTAATAAATTCGTCTTTCCGCTTCCTGAACTGCCATGTACCAGAGCATGAAGCGGATTATCAAAGTATCTTGTTAAGAAGATCAGGAACAGCAGTAAACCGTTGTCTGTCTCTCCTATCAGTCCGCATTGCTGCATAGACGTTCTCAGATGCTTTACAAGAGCTTTGTCTTTAAGGTGTTCGATTGCTTCTTTCTGTTCGTTTCCGCTCAGCTCCACTTTCTCAGGCCTGTTCTGTATCGCTGCTTTTTCTTTCTGATCAAGACGGTAGCTCTCTACTTCTTTTGTAAAGTCCTGCAAGATGTTTTTTAAAAAGGTCTCTAATACTCCAAGTTCTTCACAGGCATTCTGAAGGAACTGTTTAAAGCTCCTGTTGCTGTATAAGTTCACATCGTCCCGGAAGCTCTGACCGCTACCTTTGTTTTCAAGACTTAGACTTAGTTTTAATCTGTGTAAGTTGTGCTTTTCTATACCGCCCCAGATCGTTATTTTAACGGCTTCTGTTTCGTAGGTTATTTTATCGGGATTGCTGATGTCTAAGCTGTCAGGACTGGGATGTATGGAAGTTAAATTGTCTGAATCAGGATTTACAGGATTTAAGGATAAACAGGATTCTGTTTCTCTTGCTATTTCCGCTCTCTGCTCTAACAGATGGTTTAGTATTTCCGTATCATGGCTTTGTATAAGACTGTTAATGTCTTCGCCTTCAGGTGTAGGAACTGTGGTAGTGGTAAGTTTTAAGTTATAAGTGTTAAGTATTTCGGATATGCGCTCTGCTCCTGCTCTCCCGGCCTCGTCTCCATCAAAAAAGAAGATTATTTCTTCTAATCCTTTTAATGCTTTGATTGCTTCTTCATGCTCTGCAGTAAAACCATTTGTACCGTAACAGGCCAGTATTCCATAACTTTCGTCTGTTATATACTGTGCTAAAGTTGCAGCATCAATGATACTTTCCGTTACTATTAACCTTTGGGTTTCTGCTTTAGGATAACAGGGATATAAACCCTGATGCCTTCCTTTAAGATAGTAGTGATTCTTTCTTGTTATGCTACGACCGTAAAGATTGACGATTTGACCTGACTTGTTTCTGATCGGGAAGACCAGACAGTTCCTTAGTACCGGACTGAGGCTTTTATTCTCCTGCTCTGTCAAGAGGCCTATTTCAAGGGCACTGGCTTTTAATGCTGCATTCCAGTTTCTATGATACCTTTCCTCTAAAGAACCTATTTCATACTTTTCATAATCAAGATTTCTTTCTTTACAGTATGCCTGTCCTTTACTGCTGCGCTGCAAGTTATGACGGGCTTCACTCATGACCTTTCCTAATACTGCAATACGGGCAAGATTCGATTTCACTGTTTCTGTCTCCGGCTTTACTGCTTTTGAAGACTGAGGTCGGGAGCTTTGACCAGCAAGGGATTTCGCCTTATTAATGGCTTCCCCCTTGCTGCATTGCTCTTTGTACATAATAAACTCTATTACATCAAGGCTTCGGCCATGAGTGGTACAGTTAGCAGAGAAGCAATAAGCCGTATCTGTTTTATGATACACCTGCATGCTCGGTGTTTTGTCCTCATGGAACGGGCAGTTCAGACGATGGCTCTTATCTGGCTTCAGGCCATAATATTCCAGTACTGTGCCTATTGCAAGGCTTTCCTTGATTTCCGGTATCTCCATTACTTGGGATGGTTTAACAGATCATGTATGCTTTTCATTTCACGGTCAAGTTCGCTCAGTATACCCTGAAGCCTTGCGAACTCGCCTAGTATATCCCCTTTATCATATTTCTCATAGCCTCTGCCTTCTATCTTCTCTCTTATAAGACACAACTGGTAAAGGCTCTGGCTCATTCTTAAACTCTCACAAAACAGCTGACCCAAACGGAACCTTAATTCTCTTGTCTTTTCTGCTTTCATGGTTGGTGAAGGATTTCAGGATTTACAATGAGGCTTCTTAAGATGTACAGCTTTTCATAATGACGAACCGTACTCTTTAAGGCTTCCGGATCGTGTCTTAACTGTAATACCATTCTTAACATAGCTTCGTCGAGGGCCATAGCAAACGCCTCGGGACTGCAATAATCCTTTAAAAGGGCTT
>NZ_BBLT01000017.1 GCF_000775915.1 Sporocytophaga myxococcoides | reverse complement strand
TGGACCTCCAGGAGCACCAGGACCACCAGGGCCACTTCCAGGACCACCCGGACCACCAGGACCGCCAGGGCCACCAGGACTACTTCCAGGGCCGCCAGGACCACCAGGGCCGCCAGGGCCACCAGGAGCGCCAGGACCGCCAGGTCCACCGGGGCCGCCAGGACCAGGAGGAGTTGTTCCATTTCCTGGACCTCCAGGACCACCAGGGCTACCAGGCTGACCTACACTACCACCCGGTGCACCAGGAACACCTGGCTGACCTACACCAGGTTTATAAGCGCTGAAACATAATTTTAATGTATCTGCACCAGCCAGTCTCAGATAGAAGAAACCACCATACAGATTATTATAAGTTGCAAAACGACTTATATCTATAGAAAACTTATCAGCAGCAAAACCAGAAATACCGCCCGTAGCAACTGCAATTGTCCAGCTTGTGTCAACAGCAGGATACCATCCGGAAAGCACATTCGGATTATTAGAGAAATCTAAAGATGCTATTCTGATCACAAAAGGATTCGCAGATGTAGCTGTGATCTGGATAGAACCTGATGCTTTAATAAGGTCCCAACCAGGATTAGCACCAGCTACTCCAGCGTATTTGTTTATTTCCCACAAATAATCTTGTCCCGCACCGAAGATTATATTGGAACCATTGAAAGTACCAGGGCTATTACCCGGACTGAAGGTAAAGTTTCCATTTACCAATACAGGCGGTTGAGATCCACAAGAACTACACTGTACATTTGCTCTTGCAAACTCTGCAGGTGAGAATATACCTTCATTATAGTAAACTGCTAAAACAGAATCCATATAAGCAGTACTGTCTACCGCAAAATTCCTCCAGTTCGCAGGCGCAGAAGGATTTTGAAGTATCACTCTCCTTGTTGTTTCTGCTGAGTTTACTTGCTGGGAAATATACCTTTCCGCACTATATCCCACGGCTCTGGTCCTTACAGGGAAAAACTCCGATGTAAAATGACTTACGATCAAATTCATCGCAAGAATTTCTCCTGGCCTTACATCTTTACCCAGCAATGGAATTACTTTATAGGAATCTACAAGATAGTAATCCTTAAATGTTTTACTCTGACTTGTGTAGCTGCTGCGTTTTTTTATTTGCTTGCTTGCAGTAAAGCTCACAATATTCGTTGCAGCAGGAACGGAAAGATCCGCATTTATAAAAGGAACATCAACATTTCCAATATTTTGTATATAGAAAGTGTATTGGGCTTTTCCTCCAAGCCTTACAAGATCAGGAGCTATTTCATTAAAATCTACTAAGAAACCAGTAGCCTTTTCAACTGTCAAACCATTTACTAGGGTGAACGTTTCGGTTGGGTTGACAGCTTTAATGTTGTATGTACCAAAAGGAACCTTTGTCAGATCCCAGCGCACATCCACCTGCATACTGCTCATGTAAGTTCTTATTTCCGCAGTATCAACAGGCACATTGGACTTACTGACAAGGATAAACTGAGTTTCCTTTTTAAATCCTGCCCCGTTCAGCTTAGTTGTAACAACACCTTGCCCGACAGTATCAGAATTAACTTCTATAATACTGAAAGGTAAAGCTTTTGCAAGAATTGTAACGTTCTGAAGATTATTGAAATTGGTCGGGGTTTTTATCAGGAGGTAATATGCCCCGGCCTTAGTAGTAGGAACCAATAACTGTTGGTTAACACTATTCGGATTTTCAAAAATATAATCAAAATCGTTTAATGAAGGCACTCTGTTATAGGCTGCATAAATTTCATTAGACCCATTGTTTCTGTTACTCTTCAGTGTTATTAAAAGATCCTTATCTGCTGGTACATTTATTTTGTAATAAAGCAAATCACCTCGCTCAAGAGGAGTTGTTTGCGAAACATCCAGCACAAGCTCTTTAATAGAAACATTTAATTGATTGGCAGATACCCTGGTATTATTATCAAGATCAGTTTCTACAATGGTATTAAGAGCGTTTGTTACACCGATACCATAATAGTTACCTTCCAGTAAACCAGGCATTTTTGAGGAAACAGTTCCCGAAACCGAATCACCCGGGTTCAATTGAATGTATCTGTCTTTTGTTCCAAACAGGGGATCATTCACCTGATCCAACTGCTGATCTTTAGAGAAGAACAACAGATCCCGCAGGTTACCAATGGCAGGATTACTTCCTATGTTCTTTACTGAATATGTTACCTCTACATCTTTACCAGGTTCTGTTGTAGAAGGAATACTAAGCCTATTAAGCACCAGATCACTTGGTTGAGGAACAACAATCGTAACTACTGCATCACCAAGATTATTTTCTTCTTTATTATGCTCAAATACTCTGTTCTGATAATCTGTTCTTACAATCAGATAGTAATTACCTGAAAGATAATTTGGAACTTTAATTTTTGCAGTGGCATTATAAGTTCCACCAACAGATAGGTTACCATTTCTTGTGTAGCTGCCTACTATATAGTAAGTGCGGCTCAGGTCTCTTGTATTAGAAAGGTAAATCTGATCGGACCACGTATTTTCAACTGTAGCACCAGAACCTGCATTTTCGATTCTATAGCTGATATCCAGCTCTTGTCCCGCCAGTATTGTAGCAGGTGCACTTATTGTTCCTACAATCAAATCAGGTGGAGGGGTAAGTGCAATATTTATTTCAAACCTTGCTTTATTATTTGCCTTAACTGTATCATTTGTTACACGAAGATTATGATCTGAAGAAACAAGTAAATAATATTTACCTGCATAACCATTCGGAATAGTAACCATTTCACTGAAAAGATAATCAGCACCTGCAGCTAAGCCTCCGTTATAAGCCTTATATGTTAACTGAGCATCATAATTATCCAGAACTGTGTCTTTCGATATAAATAAAAGATCGTTCCAGAAGTCAACATTAGTTGTAGCGTTACCTATATTCTTAACATTCCAGCTTACAGGAATTTTCTTTCCTGATTCTGCAGATGTCGGAGCGCTAAGGTTTGTAACTTTCAGATCTGCAACAACCTGAGGAAGAATATACAATTTGGTTCTTGTACCAAAGGAATCACTTTTAGCGACATTGTTTCCTTCATTTATATATTCGTATATCTTATCTGTAATGTCTGTATAGACATATAGGTAATAAGTTCCTTCTTTAAGTTCTCTCGGAATTCTTACAGATGCTTTTTCAGAATAGTTAGATCCAGGTTCAAGTGCAAGACCACGTGTTACTGATGTCAGTTGTGTTGCATTACCTGCTGACCAGGTAGGATAAGAAGAAATAAATATTCTGTCAGTCCATGAAGGACCTGCTGGAGCCAAGCCCTGATTTGTAACAGTCCAGGAAACTTCGGCATCCGTATTGGCTCTGATGGTATCTTTTACTGAAATGTTAAGAATCCGAAGATCCGCATATGGGGAAAGATTTATATTTATCGGAGATGAGCGTTTGATATTATCATCTTCATAAATATATTCAAATACCTCCTTATTAAAATCTGAATAAACATAAACATAATATTGTCCTGAAATTCCGTCTGGAAGATTAAAGGTAAGGGCTGCATTATAGCTTGAATCTGCCTTTAAAGCAGAACCGTTGGATTTATTAACTGATCCTACTGCAATTGCTTCTTTGATATTAAAAGTATCCAGCTTAGACAGGAATACTTTGTCAACCCAAACATTTTCTACTGGCGCGTTAGCTCCCCCATTGATCACTTCCCAGTTGACAGTTAAAGGCTTTCCTGACAACCCTGAGGCTGGAACCGTAACCTTCTCTACTGCAAGATTTGCAGGAGGTGTCATTGTTACACTGATGATATTGCTCCTCTGCGAGTTATTTACATTCGACAACTCATCAACATTATTCAGTACATCTGAAAGCAAATAGATATAATATTGACCGGAATACGAATGAGGAACAGTAACCTGTACAGTTTTTGTATAGGAACTGTCTTTAGGTAAATAGTCAGGAATGTTATACCAGTTCACTGTATTATCACAAAGGAATGCTCCCTGATACTTTGTTGATCTTAATTTCACACTAACTTCAGCCAGGAATTTCGATCTTGCAGGATTAAAGACAGAATCCTGAGAAATATAAATAGCATCTTTCCAGTAATGCTCTTCAAAGTAACAATACCTTCTTAAAGAATGATCATAATACTGAAAGTGTGTTGCAAGAGTATTACCCATAGCATGAGCTATTGCAGTATTGGTTACTTTATAGGTAACATTGATCTTGCTTCCGGAGAATGTAGCAATAGGTGTACCCAGTGAACTTACAATCAGATCTGGTTTAGGAGGGATTGATACACTCAGCACTCCTGATGTTGTGTCGAACTTGGTATTGTTATTTTCATTAGACTCAAGGATAGCATTATTTACATCCGCTTTTACAAATACAAAATAATCACCAACCGTCGTCTGAGGAATAGTAAATGTAGCTGTCTGGCTGTAGCTTAACCCCTCAGCAAGATAGCTCAAGTTGTTAACGCTACCTATCAGAACATCCTGAGAGGCGTCAAACAAGGTATCATCTGATAAATAAACCCCGTCTCTCCACACTTTGGATTCTGTACTTCCCAATCCTGTATTCTTTACTTCCCATGTTACGGTAAGCGGCTGACCACTGTAAATAGCAATTGGAGTTTTCACCGAATTTACCTGGAGGTCAGGTAACTTTCTGAGAGAGAAACTTTGCACCGGACCTTCAGTACGGAAGCAAGAATTTTTAGCTGTAACTTTCCACTTATAAAATACTCCATACTCCAGGCCACTTAAAGAATAATTGATCTGACTGATATTGGAATATCTCGGAGTTGTCGGAACCGCCTGATCCGATTTCCAAGCATAGATATCATAGGTAGATGCATATTGTGCCGGGGCCCATGAAACTTCAAGAGGCTGTCCGATATTTAAAGTAGAATCAGCCGGAAGCATGTTGCTCACTTGTCCCGGAGCAACGACAGGAATGATGTTAATCCTCACACTGTCAGTATAGGTGCATCCTCTGGCTGTAGTTGCCGTGAGTTTATATATAGTAGTATCAGTAGGAGTAACTGATATCTTTGCAGTTGTAGCTCCCGTAGACCAGCTATAAGTACTCGCCTTACTAGAAACCAGCTCAACCAGGTCACCTTTACAAACAGTTGTAATCTTACTTACAACAGAAATTTTAGGTGCATTATTAAAAGTATTAACCGTCAGATTGTAAATACCTGTTGCCGAAGCATTTCCTTCCACTATCAGATAATAAGTTTTACCGGGAGTTAATGCCCTGGTATTGATACCTGCATAAATGCCGCTATAGTTATTATTGAATTCCACAACTGCCTGAGCTGAATCTATCAAGTGTAAATACGTATCAAAGTTTGATCCTACTGTTGAGATGCTGAATGAATCAACACAAGTCGGCACAGTAAACTTGTAGAACACATCATTGGAAGGCTGGTTAGTCATTCCCGCATAGCTATCAGAATACAGATCTGCTGTGTCTTTTACAGAATATGGGAATGAGTTAATAACAATCGGATTACTAAAGTGATCCCCTTTTCTACTTTCCTTTATAGAGAAAGTATTTCCACTTTCTGCTGTAACAGATAGATTTGCTCCATCCGTTAATTTAATCAGATATAGATTTGATGGTGCTAATGAAACGGGAATTGTCCAGTTGTAGGAACCTGAATTATTGGCTGCATTATTAATATTTTTCCAGGTAACACCATTATCCGGAGAATATTCAATTTTTATAGTATTTGAAATAAGACCTGCAGAAACCCAGGTAATTTTCTTTGTTTGCCCCAGATACCAGTTCTCTCCGCCTACAGGTGAAGTTATATATATAGTAGGCTTTGCAATTCTGAACGCCGTCTTGCTGGAATCTTTGATTGAAGCATCAGCAGTGCTGCTCAACCTGATCAGATAGTTTGCAGAAGGGTTGATGCTTGCAGGAATATTCCAGGTATAAAAGCCTGTATTTGCAATAGAAGACACCAGTGTTTTCCAAAATTCACCATCAAAATATTCTATCTTAATGTTGCCCGGAACAATACCGATATTACTCCAGCTTATATTTTTCGTCTGTCCCTGATACCATGTCTCTCCCCCTACAGGTATATTAAGCGAAATTCTTGGCTTGAATATGGTAAAGGCTTCATTGGATTGGTCCTGAACAGATGCATCTACAAGATCAGAAACCCTGATTAAATAATCAGAGGAAGTTTGGATTGATGATGGTATTGCCCAGTTATATGAACCAATATTAGTTACAGAAGCGACAATCACTTTCCAGGTAGTTCCTCTGTCACCTGAATATTCTATCTTAACATTTGGAGAAGCAAACCCTCTATTAGTCCAGGAAATCGCTTTTGTTTGTCCGACATACCACTGCTCTCCTCCATTCGGAACATTCAATACAATTGAAGGTTTTGCAATAGTGAAAGCAACATCGCTCGTATCCTTGTTAGAAGGATCTGACACATCTGAAACTTTTATATAGCAGTTGGTTGATGGTGTTACAGAATATGGGATAGTCCAATAGTAGAATCCAGTATTCGGAGCAGAAGCAATAATGTTATTCCAGCTCGTACCTCCGTTCACAGAATATTCAAGCTTTACATTTTCAGAAGCTCCAAGACTACTCCACTGTATAGATTTTGATTCCCCCACATACCATGTCTGACCGTCATTCGGAACTGTAATACCTACTACGGGTT
Organism: Sporocytophaga myxococcoides; assembly: GCF_000775915.1. NCBI lineage: Bacteria > Pseudomonadati > Bacteroidota > Cytophagia > Cytophagales > Cytophagaceae > Sporocytophaga > Sporocytophaga myxococcoides. The sequence goes on along the minus strand of NZ_BBLT01000017.1, from coordinate 9,643 downwards.
TGATAATAGAGAAGGCAACATCATTAGAGTCATAGCTTGCAGAAAAGTCAAGTGAAGTAACTTTTACAAAACACTTTGAAGAGTTTACCGCATTGCTTGGAATCGTCCAGATGAAAGAACCACTATTTGGTGTTGAAGCTGTGATAGGTGAATAAGTCAAACCGTTATTGACAGAGAAGTCTATTTTAACATTAGCACTGGCCGCAAGTCCCGCAATGCTCCATGAGATGGTCTTGTTCTCCCCTACTTTCCATATTTCAGTTCCTGTATTCGGAGTCAGCACTTTAACGACAGGATAAGAAATTGAAAAACTACTGTTGCTTACATCAGAAATTGAGTTTGCTACTGTAGCACTTTGCATTGAAGTAACTCTGATCAGAGCATTGGAAGCAGAAATATTCGGAACTTTCCAGCTATAATTTCCATAATTATAGGTATAGTTATTGATCAGCTGCCAGGTAGTACCATTGTCAGCCGAGTATTCAAGTCTTACATAACTTGAAGGAAGATTTGAAGATGCCCAATAAAGTGTATAGTTCTGACCTGCATAATATTTTTCTCCCCCGTTCGGAGTAGTTACCGTAATTGCAGGATCATTATTTACGGAGAAATAGGCATTATTATAATCTACATTACAAGACTTATTATACTCATAAACCTGAACTAGTCCTTTGCCTGAAATTTTATTGGTAGGTAACAGCCATTCATAAGTACCGCTGTTTGCAATATTATTGGCATTCCCCCCATCCTTATTCTTTACCCAATCCCAATTCGTTCCACCATCAAGAGAATATCTGAGAGAAACATTTCCAACTGTTCCTTCCGATGTCCAGTTGATAGTCTGAACCGAACCAGAGCCCCAGTTTTCTCCTCCTGACGGAGAGATAACGGTCAGCTTATTGCCACTTTGTGTTATTGTAAAATTGGCATCGCTGGAGTCTTTCACATTTGCATTATAATAACCGGATACCTTAACCCTTATATCTCCGGAAGCTATAGATGGCACAGTCCAGTTATAAGAATTAGTGTTATCACCAATATAATCCTCACCTATATAAATCCAATCATTTCCTCCATTGATGGAGTAATACAGATTAACATAATTTTGTACCCCTTCCTGATCCCATTTGATTGTGTATGTGCCACAACCAGGAATACTTTCTCCGCCATTAGGCTGTGTAATACGAATTACCTGAGGAGCAATTGTAAAGACATTATTGCTTATATCAAAAATAGAAGCATCGGCAGCTGCGCTTACCTTGATAAGACATTGATTAGAATTAAGGAAAGCAGGGACGGTCCAGCTATAGTTACCATAGTTATAAGCAGAGTTTGCTATTACCTGCCAGGTTTCACCATTGTTGATAGAATACTCTAATTTCACATATGTTGTTGGAAGATTTGAAGAACTCCAGTTGATCGTATAAGCTCTATCCGCATACACCTTCTCTCCGCCGTTAGGAGTTGCAACAGTGATAATCGGATTGTTGTTTATAGAAAATACAGTATCTGTATAATCTAAGTTACAAGTTCTGCTGTTTTCATAAATCTGGATCAGACATTTAGAAGAAACCTTATTAGCAGGAAGTAACCAATCGTATGAGCCACTGTTCGCAACATTAGATGCATTGTTTCCAGCAGGATTTTTCACCCAATCCCAGTTGGCACCCCCATCAAGTGAATATCTCAGTGATACATTTCCAATTGTCCCGGTGGTTGTCCAGTTGATTGTCTGTATTGAACTTGAAGACCATGTCTCTCCTGAATTCGGAGAAGTCAAGGTAAGGTAATTTGCACCCTTGGATACTGTAAAGGGAGCATCGCTGGAATCCTTTACATTTGCATTATAATAACCGCTTACCTTAACTCTTACAGACGAAGAAGATAACGTAGGTACTGTCCAGTTAAAAGAATTGGTATTGTCTCCGATATAATCTTCACCAATATAAATCCAGTCTTTTCCGTCATTGATAGAATAATACAGATTCACATAATTCTGCACTCCCTCCTGATTCCATCTGATTGTATAGGTTCCGCACCCCTCAATACCTTCACCGCCATTAGGCTGTGTGATCTGAATTACCTGAGGGGCAATTGTAAAGGCCTGGTTACTGATATCAAAAATTGTTGAATCAGCCACTGCACTTATTTTAACTAAAGACTGTGTTGAATTTAATGTTTCAGGAACAGCCCAGCTATAGGTACCATAATTATAAGCAGAATTAGTAATAATCTGCCAGGTAGAACCATTATTTACAGAATAAGAAAGCTTCACATAAGGAGTTGGCAGATTGGAAGAACTCCATGTGATCGTATAACTTCTGCCGGTATACACCTTTTCTCCACCATTTGGCAAAGCAACTGTAATTACAGAATTATTATTAATAGAGAAGAAATTATCACTATAATCTATATTACAGCTTTTATTGTATTCGTAAATTTGAATTAAGCATTTGGATGATTCCATATCTGAAGGAAGCATCCACTCATACGAGCCTGTATTTGCAACATTATTTGCATTATTCCCCGCAGCATTTTTCACCCAATTCCAATTGGCACCGCCATCAGTTGAATATCTCAATGAAACATTTCCTACAGTACCAGTGGAAGTCCAGTTGATGGTTTGTATGGAGCTTGCAGGTAAAGTCTCTCCTGAATTAGGGGATAATATGGAAAGATAACTCGGAGCCTGTGTTACTGAGAATGCCGCATCACTGGAATCTTTTACATTTGCATTATAATAACCACTTACTTTAATTCTGATGGCAGTGGATGGAATTGATGGCACTACCCAGTTGTACGAATTGGAATTATCTGCAATATAATCTTCACCTATATAAATCCAGTCTTGACCATCATTGATAGAATAATAGAGATTCACATAATTCTGTACACCTTCCTGATTCCAGGTAATTTTATAAGTGCTGCAACCTACTATACTTTCTCCTCCATTTGGTGCGGTTACCTGAATTATCTGAGGAGCAATGGTAAAGGTCTTATCACTTATATCATAGATCGATGCATTAGAAGCTGAACTTACTTTAAATAAGCACTCTGCGGAGCTCATCCCATCCGGAATCGCCCATCCATAATAACCATAGTTATAAGTAGAATTCGTTATCGTCTCCCACGTACCTCCATTATTTAAAGAGTACTCAAGCTTTACATTAGTTGTAGGTAAATTGGCAGAACTCCAGTACAATGTATAGTTTCTTCCCGAATATATTTTTTCCCCTCCGAATGGGTAAGTAACTGATATGGAAGGGCTATTGTCAATCGTAAAAAAATTATCGCTATAATCTACATTACAGGTTTTGTTTGTTTCATAAATCTGAATGATGCAGTTTCCAGAGGCCGCTACAGATGGTACAAGCCAGTTAAAAGAGCCGCTATTAGCAATATTATTTGCGTTATTTCCATCTTTATCTTTTACCCAATCCCAGGTTGCTCCTTTATTTACAGAATATCTCAAAGAAACATTTCCCACTGTGCCGGTTTTAGTCCAACTGATCTGCTGAAAGGAACTTGCGGAAAAAGATTCCCCACCATTAGGAGATGTAATTTGCAGTTTGTTTGCTGCAGGAACTACAGTAAAGTTGGCATCACTGGAATCTTTAAAATTTGGCTCATAATATCCTGCAACCTTTATTCTGAATTTATCGGAAGCTATTGACGGTACTGTCCAGGTAAAGGTATTACTATTATCACCTATATAATCTTCTCCCAGATAAATCCAGCTGTTTCCACCATCATAGGAATAGTAGAGGTTGACATAATCACGCACGCCGCCCTGGGTCCAGGTGATGGTTTGTGTGGCACAACCCGTCAGACTTTCTCCACCATTGGGAGAGGTGATTGTTATAAATGGTTGTTTGATGGAAAAGACAGCATTGCTGACATCATTAGTGGCTGCATCTCCATAATCACTTACTCTTAATAAGCATTGTGAAGATACATTAGAAGGTACCGTCCAGTTGTAAGTACCTGTATTATTCACACCGGATTCAATGAGATTCCACTGTGCTCCGTTATTAGCAGAGTATTCCAGTTTTACAAAGCTTGAAGACAAACCGGAGCTTGTCCACCTGACAGTGAAAGTTTTTCCTACATACGCACTCTCTCCCCCATTAGGAGCAGTTACGGCTATAGTCTGGGCCAATGAGTTATAAACACAAACAAGTGAAATAATAACTAAAGCCTCTATTCTTTTAAAAATTTTCATAAAGATGAATTTTTTCAATGATGAGTATCTGATCAATCAGAAATTTTAAAAAAGGAACACGAATTTATAAAAATATCCTTTGATGGAATCAAACAGGTGTCTGAAAAACCCAGAAATTCGACGGAAACATGGAAAAATACCAGTTTACTGGATAAGAAAAGGGGATAATTTCATCTAAAAATTATATCGAACAGGATAATTTTAACCTTAATATACTCTCATTTTGTTTAGAATATAAGAGATTATGTCAGACGACCTAAGTATAACTACTTAACATGATAACCAACAGAATATAACTCTTCGAATATAAAACAGGAATTTCTAAAGAGACATAATCAACGAATAAATCAAATAAGTAAGGAAGAAGAAATGTCTTTTTAAGATCTGGTCTATAACAGGAATAGACCAGAAAATCTCATAAAGCCCAGCAACTACACGTTGAGTATATTTCCTGAGGTTTAATTATGTTTATTACATATTTTTTGGCTTTGATTATGGATTAAAAAAATAATGGTTAGATGATTTGTATTGTAGGAAAACTTTCACTTCAGTTTAAAAATAAAAATTTGTTAAATTAGAGGTAAAAGAAAATTAACCGCCATATGGTGAACATTCAAATGTTAGCAAAAACAAAAAAAACTACAACAAAATAAATAAATGGCTAAACCAAGGATTTTTATTAGCTCAACTTTTTACGATTTAAGACAGGTAAGAAGTGATTTGGATAGATTTATTAAAGAATTAGGATATGAACCAGTCTTAAACGAATTAGGAAACATTGCCTACGGTAAAGATGAAAAATTAGAAGAATATTGTTATAAGGAAATATCAAATGTAGATATATTAGTTTCTATTGTAGGAGGTAGATATGGAAGTGAAAGTCAACATCAAAATGTTTCAATTTCACAAATGGAATTTAAAACCGCATTAGAGCTTAATAAACAAGTGTATATTTTTATTGATAAAAATGTCAATGCAGAATATCAAACATACCTGTTAAATAAAAAGAATAAAGAAATAAAATATAGGTTTGCCGACAACATTAAAATCTATGAATTCATTGAATTTTTGGAGAATCTTCCCAATAACAATAATATCCATAGTTTTGAATCTTCTCTTGATATTGTTCAATATTTAAAGGAGCAGTGGGCTGGTTTATTTCAAAGGTTTCTTGCTGAACAACCAAGAATTAAAGAAATAAGTTTGTTAAAAGGAATTGAAGGAACTGCCAAAACCCTTAATCAACTGGTTTCTTTCCTAACAGAAGAAAGAAAAGATAGAGATAGTGCTATCCAAGATATTTTATTAAGTAATCATCCTGCAATGGAAGAAGTCCGATCAAAGTTAAATGTTAATTATAGAGTGTACTTCATTTCAAAGGATGAATTAACTGAATGGCTTTCTGCAAGAGGTTATAAATATGTTGATCCTGATTTTTTATTTAATGATGATGACTACTATGAATATATTCATACAGATTATAGGTTAAAAAAGAAATTTATTTTAAAAGTTAAAAAAGACATTTTTAATGATGATGGAAAACTAAAAGTTTTTACAAAAATAGATTGGAGAGATAATTTTATAATCCTTAGCTCTCAAGATTTAGAACAATCTCAAGAAGATGATTTACCGTTTTAAGAGTATTTATTCTGCTAACAATAAGAAAAAGAGCAGGGGGAAGTACTTAACGTTACTGGCAAGCATTTTTAGATTGACTTGAGACCTGATGAAAAAAAATTAATAATAAGTTTACTTACTCTTGACAACAACAATAGTGAGTTGTGACTATTTCAACGATACGAGAGTATGTAATCAAACTAGAAAGGAAATAATATTGAAAATAGCTTTTGAATCGGATTAGATCAAGAGCTGGTCCGGAGGAATGCTTGTAGAAGACGTAACAAGCACATTTAGTAATTGGGTTAAAAACTTGACCCCGATTGACATTGATTCTACTAACTACATTTCAACTTATAAAATAAAACCTGATTCAGTGCGGACAAATTGAAGACGGGAAAAACCGCAGACCAAATATTCATTTCTTTAAGCAAATGGCAATAACTAAGAGTCTGTCACATTTAGCCTAACAACTCAGGAGGATATGAGAAAAGCGTTAGATACTTATTGTGAAGATCCAAGGGGAGATTTAGATTTATTAATTCTTGAAGCTGGAAAAAATGTCGGATGCTAAGAAAACCTACTAACAACAATTTAAATAAATTTAACCAATACCATTAATCTTTGCTGACTCCTGACATAAGGTTGTCACTTGTCAGGTATACTTTTGTATCAATTAATTTTTAAGGACGTAAAAGTAATTGCAATATCGATAATGAACTTATTCTATATTTTGTTTCAATTTCAGATGGCTTATCCCCTTCTTACATTATTGAAATCAAAAAGACTGTTGACAAATCAAAATGTCTAAAAAGGAAATAGAAACGTATTGTCCTAAAAGCCGGAAAGACTGGCGAAAATGGTTAGAAAAAAATCATCAGTCAAAAAAGGGTATCTGGCTTGTTTATTATAAAACATCAACTAAAATTCCTTCCCTCACCTGGAGTGAAGCTGTCGATGAAGCCCTTTGCTTTGGATGGATAGATAGCACTAAAAAGACCATTGACGACGAAAGGTATATGCAATATTTCAGCAATAGAAACCCTAATAGTACCTGGTCAAAAATAAATAAGGAAAAAGTCACCCGACTCATCGACAACAACCTGATGACCCAGGCGGGTTTTGAAAGCATCAAAACTGCCAAACAGAATGGAAGGTGGGATACCATGCTGGATATTGAAGAATTGATTCTACCAGAGGATTTAAAAATTGAACTGAATAAAAATAAAAGTTCAATGGACTTTTTTCTGAACCAGTCAAAATCAATTAAAATAGCGATGTTGCATTGGGTTGTAACTGCTAAAAGAATTGAAACAAGAAAAAAGAGAATTGATGAAATAGCACAATTAGCCGGCAAAGGATTAAGACCTAAGCAATTCGGATAAAAACAACGATTACTAAGAGACAAGATAAAACCGTTGAATTCAACGTTTTGCAAATCTTATAGTCCTCGTTTCCAACGAGGATTTCCGAGAATAGCGATTGTATCGCTACTACTATCCTTTGAATTCAACACTTTGCAAAACGTTGGTCTCCTCAACAGCAATGATAAGCCAATTCAGAACAGCACCACCAACCGAAAATCACCACCGACCATTTTACGAATGCAAGACAACGACACCAAACGACTTTCACGACTGACAGCTATCTTAACTCAGTTGCAAACGAAACGGCTTTTGACAGCAACAGCTTTGGCGGACAAATTTGCGGTGAGTGTTCGTACCATATACAGGGACATCAGAGCTTTGGAACAAGCGGGCGTTCCGATTATAACAGAAGAAGGAAAAGGTTATAAACTCATGGAAGGTTACAGAGTTCCTCCTGTGATGTTTACCGAAGCACAAGCCAACGCTCTCATCATCGCAGAACAATTAGTTCTCAAGAACAAGGACGCTTCTTTTATCAAGGATTACACAGAAGCCGTAGATAAAATAAAATCGGTTTTGAATTACAGCATAAAAGTCAAAGCTGACCTACTTTCTGAAAGAACCCGGTTTGACCAGAACATTAACAGGGAAAGAAACAGCAACAACTTATCGGATCTACAATTTGCCTTGACCAATTATTTCCTCACAAAAATTGAATACGCCAACGAGCAAAACCAAACCTCCACCCGACATATTGAACCCTTTGCCTTACTCAGCACGGAAAACTGGCTACTTATTGCCTACTGTCGTTTGCGACAAGAGTTCCGGTATTTCCGGTTAGACAGAATTAAAAAACTGGATATACTTCCCGATAAATTTGACCCTCACAGAATGACCTTGCAAGAGTTTTTTGACAAGTATCATTAATTCCTTTCATACCCCTGACATAAGGCTGTCATTCCCCACTTTAACTTTGTACCATGTTGAACAAGTAAAACAAAATCAAGATGGAAAAAAGAACAATTGATCCGTGGGTTTGGGGCGAGCAAACAAACTCCGCACAGGCAGTAGAAGTAAAAAATGTTTCCGGAACACTTTACTGTTCCGGACAAGTAGCCATTGATTCCAACGGTATACCCAGCAATGCTGATATGCGTTCGCAATTGATACAAACCATTCAAAACCTTGAAACGCTTATAAGCGAATCAGGATACGAAGTAAAAAACATTGTAAGACTGAATGTTTACACAACATCAGTGCAAGAGTTTTTCTCCACCTGCATGGATGTTTATGTGCCGTTCATTCACAAGCATGGCATTAAACAAGCAACGACACTGCTTGAGGTTAAAGGGCTTTTTGCTAGTTTGACAGTAGAATTAGAAGCTACGGTAGTGAAGTAACAGGAAATTTCACTTAAACCAAGTCTCATTGCATAGCTTTCAACGTAGGGGCTGGACACGATCATTCAACTTTTATTATTGATGCCATCGCTTGAAGCGATGGCATCAATTTTATAGTCCTTTTTTCCAACGAGGATTTCCGAAAATAGCGACTGTATCGCTCAGGATATTTCACTCCTGCTGGTTAAAGCGTCCACGCTTGGACCATTTTTTTCTAAGCGTCCGCTTAACTTATTCAGCACTCATCACCCAGTAAACCTCCATATCAAAAGTTCTTTGTAGATATAAAATGCCTTTTCATGAAGCTCCGTATTTTCTGACAAATCAAACTCAACAGCATGTTCATCCAGTTGATTAAAATAAAATGTATAAAGCCCATCTGTTCTGTTTTCGATACCTACCAGACCTAAAACAAGTTTGCTTAAATCACCTGCATCTGCAGTATCAAAACCCTCCTTCTCCAGACTCTTCATAATCTTTCGGTTTCTGATATCTTCTGCAATTAAAAATATGGTGAGTTCTTCTTTAGCCGGTAGCTTGACGAGATTGAGATTTCTGGGAAAAAGTTGTGGTTGTTTCATAGCTTTTGTGTTGGTTGATTTTAAAACAAATATAAATAAAAATGCAATCGGTGGTATTTAAACCACCGAAAAATATATTTTTTTTCTCAATCTTAGAATTGCAAAGAGGAATCAGAATGCTAACAGACGAAGAATTTCTAAAGAAACTTGGTGAACGAATAAATCAATTAAGGCAGGAACAAGAAATGTCTTTTCAAGATCTGGCCCATAAAACAGGAATAGACAAGGGAAATCTTGTAAAGCTCACATCAACCGGATCTAACATAACACTTACCACCCTTTTAAAAATATCCAGAGGCTTAAATACACCTATTGCATTTTTTTTTGACTTTGAATATGGGTTAAAAAAATAAGGTTTGAAGTAACTGAATCGGAAAATGCTTTCTCTTCCATTTAAAATTAAAAATTTGTTAGATTAGGGATATAAGAAAAATAAACGCCATATGGCGTTTATTC
>NZ_BBLT01000016.1 GCF_000775915.1 Sporocytophaga myxococcoides | reverse complement strand
AATGGTGCTGACTGCTGCAGTAACTAATCCGAACTGTAATGGGGCTGCGAACGGAGCGATCAACATTACTTCTGTTACTGGCGGTACTGCTCCTTATACTTATACAAGAAACGGCGCCCCTGCTGCTCAGAACAATATTAACCTTACTGCTGGCACTTATAACATCAGAGTAACTGATGCCAACGGATGCTTTAAAGACTCTGCATTTACTCTTACTCAGCCGGCTCCTTTTGTAGTTGACAGCAAGATTACAGATGAAACTTGTGCAGGCTTGAATAATGGAAAGATCAATATCACTTCTGTGACTGGAGGAGTTGCACCTTATTCTTATCAATGGTCAAATGGAGCTATTACTCAAAATGTGAGTAATCTTGGAGCTGGAAACTATAACGTCATTATTTCCGATGTAAATGGTTGTTCGGATACTGTTGATTTCACAATTAATCCTCCGGTTCCAATGACTATTGAAACCAACATAACTGAACCAACCTGTATTGGTGCTAATGATGGAGCTATAGAGATTACTTCAGTTACAGGAGGTAAAGAACCTTACATTTCCTATACCTGGGATAACGGAGAGTCTACTAAAGATATCTCTGGTCTTACTGCAGGAACATATACATTAACAATTATGGATAATTCTGCTTGTACCCAGACATTTACTATAGTCGTAAATGACCCTGCTCCTATTTCAGCTGGTTCAACAATTACAGACGAAACCTGTACAGGAAATGATGGAAGTATAAGCCTGATTATCAATGGTGGGACAGCACCATATAGCTTTGAATGGAAAGATGGTCCCACTACTCAGGACCGTACAGGCCTCATAGCTGGAAACTATACTGTAGATGTGAAAGATAGCAAAGGGTGTTCTGGAACCTTTAATTTTACTGTTAATCATTCAGTAACTATTTCCATAATACCAACCATTACTGATGTAAAATGCTATGGAGAAAGCAACGGATCAATTTCATTAGCTATATCCGGAGGAGTTGAACCTTATTCAAATTTCTTATGGTCAAATGGAACAGTTACACAAGATCTAATAGGTGTAGTAGCCGGCACTTATTCAGTAAAATTCACCGATGACAAAGGATGTAATTATCAGTCACAGGACTTTATTGTAAATCAGCCAGCACCTTTAGTCATTACTGCTGATATCAGCGAACCAGTTTGTAAAGGAGGTACAAATGGAACTATCACTATTACTTCCGTGACAGGAGGAACTGCCCCGTACAAATATCTTTGGCCGGAAAATGTTACTACTCAGGGAATCTCTAATCTTGGCAAAGGTACATATCAACTAACTATAACTGATGCTAATGGATGTACTTTAGACTCCAATTTCGTAATTGGGGAGCCTGATGGATTTGTATTTGACACACTTAAAACAGACATCACATGTTTTGGATTAAGTGATGGAAGCATTATTGTAGACGTTACTTCAGGTGGTACCTCTCCATATAGTTACCTATGGAATACCGGAGTCACAACAAACAATATTCAGAATTTAGGAAAAGGCTCATATAGCATAAAAATTACCGATGCCAGTGGATGTAGCGAAACCTTAAACTTTATTATCATTGAACCAGCACGGTTAAATGCAACTTCTATAGTTACGAATGTTCAATGTCACAAAGGTAATAGCGGATCAATTGAATTGACTCCTACAGGAGGAACACCTGATTACTCTTACTTATGGGACACAGGAAATAACACTGCAAAAATAACCAATCTTAGAGCAGGAGCTTACAAAGTGACAATTACTGACAAGAATTCATGCAGTAAAGACACTACCTTTATTATAACACAGCCGGATACATTAATTGTGGATCAAGCAAGTGCAGTAAAAGATGTATCATGTAATGGAAAATCGGACGGACAAATTGAATTACATCTTAATATTTCAGGAGGAACAGCGCCTTATTCTAATTTTGTATGGACACCAGGAACATTGACTGGACCAAACAATTATGATCTTCCTGCAGGTGTTTATATAGTAAACTTTAAAGATGCTAAAAACTGCTCATACAGAGATCAGTTCGAAATCAAAGAACCCCTACCTATGGAGGTGAACCCAATAGTGAATCCGAACCCAATCTGTAAATCCAAAACAGTAACGATCACGATTCCTGAGGTATATTCAGCTTATTCATTTGATGGAGGAAAGAGCTATCAGACTTCTAATAAGTTTTCAAAACCGATCTTTTCTGATACTTTAATAAAGGTTGTAGTTTTAGATTACCTTTCTACTTGTGAAAGTAAAGTTGATTCTGTAAATGTTTCCTTAAAGAAACTTACTGCAGACAATTTATCTAAGGATGTATCCTGCTTTGGTAAGTCTGATGGTATTATATCACTTTCAAATATTACCGGAGGAGCCGGAGGATATTGGTTTGCACTTGATGAATTCTCAATACCGCAACAAGATTCAACATTTACTGGATTAAATAAAGGTAAATATACCCTCTCAATCTTTGATAATTCAGGTTGTCTGTATGACTTCCCTGTTGAAATTAAAGAACCTCAAAAGCTTGTTCTCGGCATTGATACCATTATAACTATCAAGCCTTGTGCAAATTCAAATAATGGAGAAATACATTTACAAGTATCAGGTGGCAATGGAGATTATAAATACTCTCTGAACAACGGTACATTAATCACCACTCCTGTTTTCACAAGCCTGTCTCAAAATGATTATTTTATAAAAGTAATCGACAAGAATGGTTGTGCAGATTCATTGTCAGCAAAAGTAACAGCTCCGGATACCATAAATATTTCGAAAATAGTAGCTGATATTACAGGTGTTGACTGTTTTGGCGATGACAATGGTTCTATTAAATTATCCAATATAACCGGAGGTCTTCAACCATATATTTTCACCTTAAATGGTATAAAAAACAATACAGGTGAATTTGACAATCTGTCTGGTGGAATATCTACACTTGTAATTTCCAATAAAAATGATCAATGTCCGGTAACTTATCCGTTTGAAATTCCAGAACCGGAGCAGATTAAGATTATCATGAGTGATGTAAAACAAATCACCTGCTCAAATGAAGGTAGCGTGACAATAAATGGAGTTGGCGGTAGCACACCATATCAATATGCTATTGATGATAATTCTTATGGCATCACTAATGTATTCAGCAATCTTTCTGTAAATACATACCACTTTAAAATTAAAGATGCCAATAATTGTCTTGCACATGCTGATACAACCTTAATCCGTATTGGACCAATGCCATATATAAGAACCAAAGATGTGCCTTGTTTCAATGAGAAAAAGGGTGAGATTACTATTGATTCCCTACAAGGAGGAATTCCAATTTTCACTTATTATTTAAATTCAATTGACAAGAGTACTAATAATGTCATCAAAGATTTAGGTGCAGGCATTTATTCTATGGGTATTAAGGATGGAAATTGCGATGTGCCATTTACCATCAATGGTTACTACCTGTTTAATGGAACGTATTATGATACCATCTATAACTCTAATATAATTATCAATGAGCCAGAGCCTATCACTGCTGAGGTATATGTGATTAAGAGTTCAAGAGAAATCAATTCAGGTACTATATATGTTTATGACATACAGGGAGGTACACCTTTCTATCTGATAAGTTATGATGATCAGGTATACTCTCCTTATGTATTAGCAGATTCAACTTTGAACAGTAATAGTAACCTTGCTCCTGGAGAATATAAAATATATATCAAGGATGGCAATGGATGTAAAGTGGAAAAAGAAATAGTGGTTGGATCCGGGTTTTATATTCCTAATATGTTTACACCGAATGGAGATGGTAAAAATGACAGATTTGAGATATTATCCATACCATACGGATCCAAATTCTATGTTCACAACAAATGGGGCAGCAGAGTTTTTGCGAGCGACAATTATGATAATAGCTGGGATGGAGAAGATCAACCGGATGGCGTTTACTTCTATGATCTGCTTTTACCAAACGGTCAAGCATATAAAGGATGGATTGAAATCATGAGATAAATAAAAAGCCCCCCGACCTTGGTCGGGGGGCTTTTTATTTATAACTCCATCAAAAATTTCATAGTATCAACATTATCAGCATAATCCCATGGTGCAGGGCATTGAGCGTTTCCAAAGGAAACCGAATCCGTATACCAGCCATTGGCTGACAGTATAGCCTGAATTTTTTCCCGATTAGCAGAAATCTTAGTCTGTAAAACGGCCAGATCTTCATACTCCTCATAATACACTACCGAAATTGGTGAAACAATCTGCTCATCCTTTTTTAACATCAGGAACCCATTATCCAGATGATCCACCTTGTTCAGCAGGAAAATTGATTTCTGATAATCATAATTATTTGCATATTTATGAAAATTAAGAATCCCTTCAAATTTGTTCATATTCTTATAGAAAGTATCAAAATTATATCCCTTAGGAACAAACAATTTTGACACATTTCTGCATCCAAGACCGAAATAAGTGAAGATATCATCAGATAAAAGTTTTAGCTCATTCTCTCCTTCTTTCCCATTAAGAACCGCCACTGATGATCTGTTTTTCCTTACTATATGAGGCACTTTGGAAAAATAAGCTTTAAAATACTTAGCAGAATTGTCACTTCCGGAAGCAATATATGCATCCATATTTTTGAGCATATCCTGAAAAGAAATTTTATCAGCAAAGGAAGGCTCAATTTCAATTAATAATGTTGCAATTTTCCGAAGGAGTACATTATCTGTAGCCGCTAATTTTCCATAAAAATGATGTCCGGTCAAAAGGACACATAAAAAATCATGGAAACCGGCAGCAGGAATATTCCCTGCCATTACGACCCCAACATTTCTGGACTTGTAAGCTGACGAATATCCCTTAATCAATTGCTTTAGTTTTTTTTCATCCAAAAGTGAAATTATTCCATTTAATGCTTGCCTGACGTTGGCATTTGTAAACCAGCTGTTGTTATTCTCTGCCTGTCTGAACCAGATATCTAACTCATTATCAGATAAATTATTTAAATATTTCCCCAATGAAGCAAATGCATCTGCCCTCTTGGAAAGTCCCGTCTCCATTAATTTTAAATTGTAGTATTTCCGCAAAATTAGGATTTATATTGATTGAGAATCAAATTGTGCTTAATTTTGTTGCTTAAAACACTTTTTAAACCATTTATATTATTTAATAAAGAAGGAGTACGTCATGGCTATAATGATTACCGATGAGTGTATAAACTGTGGAGCTTGTGAGCCGGAATGCCCTAATACTGCAATTTATGAGGGCGGTGTACAGTGGAATTACTCAGGAGGCACTAAATTAAGTGAAATAGAACTCGAAGATGGGTCTACAATGGATGCAAAAAGTCCTCAAGAGCCTGTATCAGACGAGTTTTACTATATTGTTGCAAACAAATGTACCGAGTGCATGGGTTTTCATGAAGAACCTCAATGCGCAGCGGTTTGTCCTGTTGATTGCTGTGTTCCTGATCCTGATAATGTGGAGGAGGAAGATACGTTATTGGCTAAAAAAGCATGGCTTCACGCAGAATAATTGAAAATTAATTTCCTAATATCAAAAAAAGGTGATAATTCAATATCACCTTTTTTATTTTACCAAGATTTCTTTTAATATTGACCTCCTTAAAATTTGCGATATGAAAACTGTAGACACCTTTAATTTTTCAGGTAAAAAAGCCTTGGTTAGGGTTGATTTCAATGTACCCTTAAACGATAAACATGAAATTACCGACGATACCCGTCTTAAAGCTGTAATTCCGACCGTAAACAAAATTCTGAAAGACGGAGGAAGTGCTATTCTTATGTCTCACCTGGGAAGACCAAAGGGGGGATATGAAGAAAAATACTCTCTGAAACATCTTCTTCCTTACCTTAACCAAACCTTTAACACTACAGTAAAATTTGCAACCGACTGTATAGGTGCTGATGCTGAAAAACTTTCTGCTGATTTAAAGGCTGGCGAAATTCTTTTACTTGAAAATTTAAGATTCTATAAAGAAGAAGAAAAAGGTGACGAAGTTTTTGCTCAAAAGCTTTCTAAACTCGGAAATGTATATGTAAATGATGCTTTCGGAACTGCCCACAGAGCTCATGCTTCTACTGCAATTATCGCTAAATTCTTCAATGATAGAATTTGCGGTTATGTAATGCAAGCTGAACTTGACAATGCTAACAAAATCCTTGAGAAAGCTGATAAGCCATTCACTGCAATTATGGGTGGAGCTAAAATTTCTGATAAAATCCTTATTATTGAAAGACTTCTGGATAAAGTGGACAACCTGATCATCGGAGGAGGAATGTCATATACTTTTGCAAAAGCTCTTGGAGGAAATATTGGAACCTCTCTCCTAGAAGCTGATAAAGTTGAATTAGCAAAATCATTGATTGAAAAAGCAAAAAGCAAAGGAGTAAATTTAATTCTTCCTATTGATACAGTAGTTGCTGATAAGTTTGATAATAATGCATCTACTCAGATCGCCCCTAACAGAAACATTCCTGACGGATGGATGGGACTTGACATTGGACCGGAATCTCAAAGAAGTTTTTCAGAAGTAATCGACAATTCTAAAACTTTACTATGGAATGGCCCAATGGGAGTTTTCGAAATGCCAAGTTTTGAAAAGGGTACTGTAGCTGTTGCTAAGGCAGTTGTAAATGCAACCAAAAAAGGAGGTTTCTCTCTTATCGGAGGTGGTGACTCTGCTGCTGCAATCAACAACCTTGGTTTCGGAGATGATGTATCTTACGTTTCCACAGGTGGTGGTGCACTTCTTGAGTACATGGAAGGCAAAGTTCTTCCTGGAGTTGCTGCTCTTCAATAAGTTTTAAAAAAAATAATCAATAAAAAAGAGACTGAATATCAGTCTCTTTTTTTATGTAACTATCTTGTAGTTCCCTTGCCACCATAATGTAAAAGGTACTTTAGACTTTTTACTTTGTGCTTTCAACTTTCGCTTTCCACTCCTTAATATTACTAATAATCCCCTCTACCAATCTCCCTCTTGCTTCTATACTTGCCCAGGCAATATGAGGTGTAACAACAAGACGTTCCTTGTTTTTAATTTTCAAAATTGGGCTGGATGAAGCCATCGGTTCTTTTTCAAAAACATCAATACCCGCACCCGCAATTCTGTCATTATTCAAGGCTTCGATAAGAGCATTTTCATTAACTATCCCCCCCCTTCCAACATTGATGAGAATTGCATTTCTTTTCATCAGATTAAATTCTTTCTCTCCTATTAGACCATGAGTTTTATCATTCAAAGGAGAATGAATGGATATAACATCACTCTGTTTTAACAGTTCTTCCAGACCTACCCTTTCAAAATCAGGATCATCATGAACACCTGAGGTTGAATAATAAATGACTTTAGCCCCAAAAGCTGTTGCTATATTTGCCACCTTTTTCCCAATAGCCCCAAGTCCTATTATTCCATAAACTTTACCCTTAATTTCCCAGTACGGACGAGACAGAGAAGTAAAAATTTCACTTTTGCAATATTCCCCACTTAGGACATAATTATTGTAATATTCAAGTTTATCGAGCAAATGAAGAAGCAATGAAAAAGAATGCTGAGCAACACTGTCAGTAGAATAACCTTTTACATTTTTAACCGGAATACCTTTTTCCGAAGCAAAGGCAATATCAATATTATCTGTCCCAGTAGCTGCCACGCAGATCAATTTCAAATCTGGAAGTTGAGACAAAATCTCTTTGGACAAAACTACTTTATTAGTAATTGCAACATCAGCCCCAGATAAGTGATTAATGACATCATCTGGTTTTGTATGTCCGAATTTTATAAAATCACCCAGCTGATTAAAGTCATCAATCGCGGGTACCTCTCCCAAGGTATCGGCATCCAATAGTACTATTTTCATTTTTTTCAAATAACTTTAATATTAAGTATTCTTAGCCAAAGATAGATTGCCATCGTCGAGATAAACCAGCATCCCCGAATCTACAAGACGTCTCAAAACTTTGAGCACATTCTCTTTTTCGATGGAACTGAAAGAAAACACAAGATTTTCTGGAGATATAGGACCACCATTTAACTTTTCAATAATTTTCCCTGATAATTCCACTTCAATATTATCTTTAACTTCCTCTTTTTTCTCCTTCAGACATACATCACACAAACCGCATTTTTCACTATTTTTTTCCCCGAAATATTCCAGAAGCATTAAACTCCGGCACTTATTTGAATTCGTTGCATATTCCACCATCGCGTCCACTTTTGCCTTATACAGCTCCTTCCGTTTAGCAAGGTCTTTATAATCCAAAGGTAATACTGAAGCATCCATTCTAGGCATTACAAATTCTATCTGCGGCTTATCCTTTTGCTTTTCATAAACCAATAAACCTTTCTGATCTAAAAAGCTAAGCTTTCTGGTAACATCCATTTGGGACTTATGAATGTAATTAGCAATTTCTGTTTCCCTGATATTTACATAATTAGAGAATACCTCCCCACCATAAATTCTTAAAATGGATTTAATGAAAACATCATCCTCAGGATTACGCAGCTGATATTCGTAAAGCCTTGTCTTATCAGTGGAAATGAAAATTTTGGAAGGGTTATAATAAGCCTCATTCATTTGAATCATCCCCTCCTGTTCCAATCTTTTCAAGGCATAATAAGATTGTATCTTAGGCAATTTATAAGTCTTAATAAATGCTTCCATATCAAAGTCAAAACTTATAAACTGAGAAGACCCAACTGCAAGTTTGTAAAAGTTTGCAAGTGCCTGATATACCCTTTTAATTATTTCTGCGCTTGGGAAATTACTTTCGATCTTTGCTTCAAGATCTTCAATATCTTTATCATTGAAGAGTAGTACGGCATAACATCGTTTCCCATCCCTTCCTGCCCTTCCGGCTTCCTGGTAATAGTTTTCCGGATTTTCAGGAAAATCATAATGAACAACTGTTCTGACATCCGGTTTATCGATTCCCATGCCAAAGGCATTAGTAGCGACCATTACTCTTACCTTATTACTAATCCACAAATCCTGATTTTTTGATCTTGAAGAGTAGTCCAGTCCTGCGTGGTAAAAAGATGCGGATATTTTATTTTTATTCAGAAATCCTGCCAGGGCTTCCGTTTTTTTTCTGTTACGAACATAAATAATAGCAGTCCCTGGAACATTTTTAAGGATCTGCAGAATCTTTCTTTCCTTATTTTCTTCCTTAAAGCACGAGAATGAAAGATTATCCCTTTTAAATGATTTCGAGATTACATTTGGCTTTTTAAACTCCAGCTTATCCTGAATATCCTGAGTTACTTCCGGAGTTGAGGTAGCTGTTAATGCCATTACAGGAACTGAATCGCCTATAACATGCCTGAATGCGGCTATTTCCAGATAAGACGGCCTGAAATCATATCCCCATTGAGAGATGCAATGCGCTTCATCTACTGCAAGGAGATTAACTTTCATTTTTTTCACTCTTTGAATGAGCAAATCAGAGGATAGCCTTTCAGGTGCCAGATATAAAAACTTTACCTGGTCATAGATGCATCGGTCCAGAATGACGTCAATTTCATTAAAAGAAAGTCCGGAGTGAATAGAAAATGCAGAAACACCTTTTTCTCTGAGTCTTTCCACCTGGTCCTTCATTAAAGCAATCAAGGGAGAAACCACGATACAAAGACCATCCATTGCGAGTCCTGGCACATGGAAACAAAGCGATTTCCCACCACCTGTCGGAAGCAAGGCAAGAGTATCCTTCCCATTCAAAACTGAGGAAATAATTTCTTCCTGAAGTGGTCTGAACTGAGAATAGCCGAAGTACTGGAATAATATTTTATGAATATCCTGCAAGAATACAATAACAATAAATAAATGAAGTATTCTAAAGGATAAAAGTAATTTATAAGAGTAATATAAAAAAATAAAACCCAAGGCAGTTCTTTTTCTCATACTGCAATCATTTGAATAAATGATTAGATTTCCTGAAATCAGAACAGTAGTGAATAAAAACAACCCTTGGGTTTTACGAAGTGTTATTTGCGTTTTAGTATTGGTATTCTTTCAAAGATTCCATAAGGTTTTTTCTAGCGACGTGGATCCTGTTTTTGACTGTTCCCATTGGGATGTTTAGGTGGTCAGCTATTTCGTTGTATTTAAATCCTTCATAGTGCATCATAAAAGGGATTCTGAAGGTTTTGTCCAGCTTATTTATTGCTTTGTAAATTTCTTTAGAAGCAATATTGCTGGCGCCCTGGTTGAATGAAATTGTACTGGAAACATTAAAATTATACCCCTCGTCAATCGGATCAACCAAAGTGTTTCTTTTATCAATTTTATGGTAATTACTGATAAAAGTATTTTTCATGATAATATATAACCAAGCCTTAATATTAGTGCCAGACTTAAATTTAGTTCTGTTTCTTAAAGCTTTAAGAATAGTATCCTGAATCAGATCATTTGCATCATTATGATTATGTGTAAATTTTAACGCAGGTATTTTCAGAGATTTTGATGCCGTATACACTAACTCATTAAATTCGACAGCTGTCATAAGTTCTTTTGGTTAAGGTTATTAATGTTCTTTTGTAAGGTTATTTTTTTTGACCTGATTGTCACCGATTCTATTCGGATTAAATGTTATATCTCCTTTTAAAGAGTGCTACTTTAATTTGAAGTGGACTTAAATAGGCTTCTTTCTTTTCTGCTTCTTCAGCTTTGATAATGTCTTTTTCCTGTTTGATATTTTTTTCTATTATTAGCATTTCCTTGTTGTGATTATTATGTAACAAATGTAGTATTTTTTACACTTTTTAAAAACTATACAATCATTTTTATTAGTTTTTAAACACCATATTTCTCCCCACATTATCAACATTACCATGTTAATTTACTGTATATCAACAAAAGAGTTTAAAAAAATTAACACTTTTAAAACTTTTATTACAGAAAACAACCAAGAAAAATAAATGTAATCATTATACAACTTTAGATAATATTAAAAATGTAATATTTAAACTTGAATTAAACAAAAAATGCCAAACTAATCAGCTTGGCATTCCTTAATCTCAATTCAGTAAGTTTTAAATTTTATAATCTTTAAGCGCACTCATTAAAGTTTTTCTTGCAACGTGAATCCTATTCTTCACCGTTCCCATAGGAATTTTTAACTTTTGAGCAATCTCTTCATACTTAAATCCGGAAAAATGCATCATAAAAGGCTCGCGGAATACTTTATCCAGCGAATTAATTGCCTTATTTATCTCTTCCATTGCAACATTAGCAGTACCATCATTATATGTAATAGTACTTGGCACATTCAGAGTATAATCATCATCAATCGGATCTACCAGGCTATTTCTTTTATCAATCTTATGATAATTACTTATAAAAGTATTTTTCATAATAATATAAAGCCATGCCTTTATATTAGTCCCTTTCTTAAACTTGGTCTTATTTTTTAATGCCTTAAGAATGGTATCCTGAATAAGATCATTTGCATCAGCCTGATTATGAGTAAACTTTAAAGCAGGATATTTTAAAGATTTAGAGGCTATATAAACTAGGTTATTAAATTCAACAGTATTCATCGCAGTAGTTATTAAATCAAATAATTCACTTTAAATATTTCAAAACTCCAATTTTATTACACTCATTCCTACACACTAAACCCATGTAATAAAATTTTGTTATTTAAAGTAAAACAAAAATACAACTACCCTTAAAATCAATAAAATACACAAAAAAATTATAAAAATAACAAAAACCAAAAAGTAATTAAATTATCAGATATAACAAAAAAAGCTATTTTTTATTATTCATATCTATCAAAAAGTACACTCATTTAAACAATCTTCCCATCTCTCATTTCAAGTTTTCTGTCTGCACTTTTAGCAAGCGATTGATTGTGTGTAACGATTACAAAAGTAAGATTAAACTCATTTCTAAGTTCGAAGAATAACTTATGCAGCTCTTCTGCATTATTTGAATCTAAATTCCCACTGGGCTCATCCGCAAATACTATTGAAGGAGAATTAATAAGAGCTCTCGCAACACTTGTCCTTTGCTGCTCCCCTCCGGAAAGTTCGGATGGCTTATGATTAAGTCTTTGAGACAATCCAAGTCGATCAAGCAACTCCTTTGCCTTCTGCTCCACTTGTTTTTTATCTCTTTTACCTATATATCCTGGCAAACAGACATTTTCAAAACAAGAAAACTCAGGAAGCAAATTATGAAACTGAAATACAAAACCGATATGGTTGTTTCGGAATAAGGCAAGCTCCTTATCACCGATTTGATTCAAATTAACACCGTTTATAAATAATTCTCCCTTATCCTGCTTATCAAGTGTTCCCAGAATATGCAACAATGTGGTTTTACCGGCCCCGGATGCCCCTACCACAGACACAATTTCTCCTTGTTTAATCTGTAAATCAATTCCCTTTAAAACTTCCAGGTGGGGATACCCCTTATAGATATTTCTTGCTTCCAGCATCATAATTCAACTCATTTAGACTTCCTAAAAACAAATTTATATCTAAAAGGATTAAAAATCCCTCTTTTCTTGAAATTAAAAGCCAAAAATGATAGATTCGTGCCGTTCTTCCGATAGATGGGAATACCCTGAAAGAAAAGAACATCTGTGGTGTTAAACTTTTAACTATTTATTTACTCATGAATATACATGAATATCAAGGTAAAGAGATTCTGAAAAAATACGGTGTTCGTATACAGGAAGGAATTGTTGCAGAAACAGCTGAAGCAGCAGTAGAAGCCGCTAAAAAACTAAACCAGCAGACAGGTACCGAATGGTATGTTGTAAAAGCGCAAATTCATGCAGGTGGAAGAGGAAAAGGCGGCGGAGTTAAATTAGCTAAAAACCTTGATGAAGTTAAAGATCTTGCGGGGAAGATCATCGGTATGAACCTGGTGACTAAACAAACTGGTCCTGAAGGCAAACATGTTCACAAGGTTCTGATTTCTCAAGATGTATATTATCCGGGAGAAAGTAAACCAAAAGAATACTATATGTCCATTCTATTGGACAGAAATACAAGCAAAAACCTTATTATTGCCAGCACTGAGGGTGGAATGGAGATTGAAGAGGTTGCTGAACATACTCCTGAAAAAATCATCAAAGAGTGGGTTGATCCACGTGTAGGTCTTCAAGGGTTTCAGGCGAGAAAGATTGCTTTCAAGCTAGGTGTTGAAGGTGAAGCTTTCAAAGAAATGGTAAACTTCATCCAGGCTTTATATAAAGCTTATGAAGAAACTGATTCTGCAATGTTTGAAATCAACCCTGTATTAAAGACTTCCGATAATAAAATTCTTGCGGTTGACGCAAAGGTAAACCTTGACGACAACGCTCTATACAGACATAAAGACCTTGCCGCTCTTAGAGATCTTAACGAAGAAGATCCTTTGGAAGTAGAAGCTTCAAACTCTGGCCTTAACTATGTAAAACTTGACGGAAACGTCGGTTGTATGGTAAACGGTGCAGGTCTTGCAATGGCTACTATGGACATCATCAAGCTTTCCGGTGGTGAGCCTGCGAACTTCCTAGACGTAGGTGGTGGAGCAAACGCTCAGACTGTAGAGGCTGGTTTCAGAATCATCCTGAAAGATCCAAATGTAAAAGCAATCCTTATCAATATCTTTGGTGGTATCGTTAGATGCGACAGAGTAGCTAATGGTGTTGTAGAAGCTTACAAAAAAATTGGTGATATCAAAGTTCCAATTATCGTAAGACTTCAAGGAACAAACGCAGAAGAAGGCGCTAAGATCATTGAAGAGTCTGGTCTTAAAGTATTCTCTGCAATCGTTCTTAAGGATGCAGCTGCTAAAGTAAAAGAAGTTCTTTCTAAATAAAGACAAAAGTATCAACGAGGAGTGGGTTCAAAGAACTCCCTCCTCTTTCCTTTTTTTAGCACCCGTAGTTCAATTGGATAGAATGTCAGATTCCGGTTCTGATGGTTGGGAGTTCGAACCTCTCCGGGTGCACTAATTAATTCAGCTATTTAGCCTATTTTTTTAAAGGGCTTTTTGAGTTAAAAGTCGAGTTTTACTTACACAGATATTATAGAGTAAGTTTTTATACTTTTCTATCTCATTTTCAATCCAAAATAAATGATCGATTTCAACAAAACACCATTAAATAACATAATTACAGGAGTGAGTTTTTTCTCATTGCCTATTTATGTTTTCTTTTTCCTCTTTGTTTTTAAACGTGAGCTTATCACTTCAAATGATTTAGTAACTACCTTATTAATTTCTTCTGGAGCTGCACTGCCTTTCATGTTAGTTAATTTCATTTCAATGTCATTAATGGCTTATAATTTTAACACAGACAAATTCCAAGGCATGTTGATTACTGGAAATATATTTGGTATAGCTTTCTTTTCACTCCCTATTTTACTGCATATTTTTTATCCAATCACATTTACATTTGCAGTTAGAATAGTTGTAATAGCCCAACTTTTATGGTTGGGAATAACCATTATTGCCAACTTATCCGCAAGTGGTAAGAAAGAAGAGAAACTAGAACCAACCGGACAAGAATAATTAAAAGCTTCCTACAGCTTATTTAGAAGACCGATCAAAGGTTTAGAAGACCGATCAAAGGATATTTTTTTAAAAAAAATAGATTCCCGCCAATAGAACTTCAATCCCCTACTCATTATAATTTCCTTTCAGATTTTTAATGGTCATCTATATAGCAAATGTATTTTCTCCAGCTTTGCTTTTAGATATCTTCCTGTGAGATTAGTAGTTTTTTTTATTTTTTAAAACTCTGTGAATAACTATGAGGATAACTCAAGGGAAACTCAACTAAACGACTAGTAACCAACAGATTAATCTAGGTCGTTTTCTATATTATCAACCGCTAGAAAATAGGCATTAATTGCACAAACAATTTAGATTTTGTATTTTTATGCCAGGTAATAAAAAAGAATGGACCTGCTGATTTGGCGATCAGAGGTCCCCAGGTAATTAAAAGTTTTGCTTTACACAAATGTTAATATGTTACAAAGTAACACAAACTACACACAATTGTCAAGTGCTCAAGGAGCAATTCGACAAAACTCAACCAAAGAAGTTAATAATCAGCTAACTATCTTTGAATATCACAATTCAGGCGACTTCATTAACAATGTTCGGACCATTGAAATAGAAGGTCAACTTTGGATAATTGCCAAGGATGTTTGTGATGTTTTGGGCTTACAAGATGTTTCTAAGTCTTTGGCGAGACTAGATGAAGACGAAAAGCTGATACGAAAATTATTCGTATCAGGTCAAAACAGGGACGTTTCCTTGATTAATGAGTCAGGATTATATTCATTAGTTTTAACATCGAATAAACCTGAAGCTAAAGCCTTCAAAAAATGGATAACAAATGAAGTTATTCCATCTATAAGAAAAACGGGAGAATACAAACAAAAGCCTCATACCCCACTTTTTGTCCAAAGATTTCATGAAAATTATGATCGAGTTGATCAAGGATATTTTTCAGTGATTGGAGAATTATTTATACGGGTTTATGGAAAACTAGAGGCGTTAGGCCATGTAATTCCTGACCATAGTAAAGAAGGTAAGGAAATTAGAATGGATGTATCTGTTGGCAAATCCTTCCCTGAATGGTTAGATACATATTACCCTCACCTATCTAAACAATATAAATTTTATAAACATAAGCTTCCTACTGGATTTGAAGTAGACGCAAGACAATACCACAATGATGTATTGCCAAAATTCATTGAGTACATTGAAACAGATTGGCTAATCAATCGAGCAAGAGGATATTTCAGAGGCAGGGATGATAAAGCTTTGGAGTACCTTCCCAAATTGCTTCCTGCGAAAAAAGCTTCCTAAGAGAAATGGTCCAGAAATTCTGGACCATTTGTTCTTATTTTTATTTGTGCTGCCTTTTTTCAAGTTCCGTGCACCAGCTTATAAACTCAAGGATTTCTAATTTTAATTCCTCAATTTTCGTTAAATAATAGTTAATCCCTTCCTGAGGGGATGCTCTCAGTTGGACTTGACCACTTTTAATAGTTTCAATTGCTTTGTTGTGCATTTTTATGAAATAAACACGACGATTTATTTCATTTTTGGAGGCATTCAACGAATAGTTGAAAGGGTAAATTCTGTTGTACATATTGTAATAATTTAATAAATAATAATTTTTATCTATTATTTAAACGTTATTTTATATGAATTTTAGAACCATCAGATTGACAATAAACATATTTTTTAAAATATAGCCATTAAGATGAACTTAGGCTAACTCTTAAACAAAAAATCACCATATCGCTTTAAGTGAAAAACCCATGACCAGCTGCCAGGGGTAAACGGATTTCTTCTGCGTTACGAAACGACCAGAAAGGAAATCTTTCTTCCGGACACGGTCCAACTTCACATATCCTCGGGTATTCCTCCTTTCCTACTCTTTCTTTCAGGAGAATAAAAACCTTATCATAGTTTAATAGATCATAAGGGTCCTTGGGTCCTTCCATGTTAAAAAGCTATTTCTTAAAAATACAAAGGGGGACGCAGATGGTTTGCGTTGCGGAAATCTATTTTTGAGGAGTAACTTATAAACGCAAAATAATTATGACCATTGATAAAATGATAAAAGACATTACGGCGATAGCCAAAAGAAACACCAATCAAACTAAGAAATTGACAGAGCAAAACAAAGAACGCATAAAGAAAGAATGGGGGCTCAGGGAACCTAATTCTATTCAATCTAAAGAAGAGTAAACTCATCTATGCATATGTCTTAGGCTTATTTAATGCCGTTATAAGAATTTTCCCTAATAGTTATTAAATTGTTAGAATGATTGAAGACAACTGAATTTAGTACCTACCGTATCCAAAGTGGCAAAGTTGAGATTTCAATTTCTACAATTAAATCTATGATCTATTCAGTCATCTTTATCCTTATGTTTATTGGAATGATAATCATCACCATTTATGGTGTCAGAAAAGGGAATAACCCATCTCAGAAGGTGGACAATGATTACGAATCGGTACATGATGCCGAAATTATTGATGATTTATTGGATTAAATATGATGTGATTTTTTTCATCTAATCTAAAATCACGACCATATACCTTCCTGAAAATCCGCAAAGGAGTTTAATGACGCTTGGCCTCTTTTAATTTGCTTAAGGGCTTTAATTTTTACGCATGTTGCAATTGCTTGCTCAACCATTCCTCGAAACTAATCGTTCCTAACTCTGCCTTTCCAGCCGGCACAAGTGCTGTATGATTAACCTCTCCTCCAAAGTATTCAGGTTTTCCATCAGATATTACCTTGCGTGAATCTTTGAAAGATTGCAGATAACGCTCTACTACCCTATACATATCAAAACGTTCCGGGCCTGCGATTTCCACTTTACCATTAACTGGAGCAGCCAGGGCGTATTTAACCACAAAACCGGCTACTTCGTCTGCAGCTATAGGCTGAAATTGTACATCAGAAAGATGAACTTCGTTTCCTTGTGTTGCCTTATTGATGATACCTCCTATAAACTCAAAAAATTGTGTACTTCGGATTATAGTATAAGGTACACCCGATTGTCTGATCAGATTTTCCTGGACCATTTTTGCACGCATATAACCTATGCTGTGCATGATATCTACTCCCACTATTGAAAGTGCCACATGATGCTTTATCCCCGCATTGATTTCTGCACTCAACAAATTCTGGCCGGAAGTCTGAAAAAATTCCATTACTGCATTGTCTTCGAACGACGGGGAATTAGCAAGGTCAATAACAATATCTGTGTTTTCCATTGCTTCAGCCAAACCTTCTCCAGTGATCGTATTAATACCGGTAGAGGGAGAAGCAGCAATAACCTGATGGCCCTTCTGATGTAGTTGGGCAACTACCTTTGTTCCGATAAGGCCAGAACCGCCAATTACTAAGATTTTCATAATATTACTTTTTAATTGCTTTAAAATGTTGCATTAAAAGGACAACAAATTATCTGTTAGCACAAGCACTTTGAAAGTAATATGTTTTTAAAAGTTAAGATATTTTTTTAACAGCACTTAGGCTATTATAACAGTACTGAGATTCGTTAATGATCTGGAAAAAGGAAAATTCTTATTTATTACACTCTGAAAAGTCTTGACTTCCAACTCCAAAATAAACAAGACAGATCAATCATTAGGAACAATTGATCATATCACCTAATATGAAAATGTATTCTGTATTATATATTTTTAGCAGCATAAAATTATTTTCTATGATACATCACAGACCACTCAAAAGGTGCCCATAATGCAGTTTTAACTCCTGCTTCCTTAAGCCCTGTATTCGTCCAGGTATTACATGTTTTTATTAAGCTATATACGCCTTTGCCTTCATAGAATTCATTATCCAGACCAGAATACTTGCAGCAATTAATCACCTCAATCTTCCCATCTGAATTCAATCTGAATGACTCTTTGATATAGTTTACAAGTTCACGGTATTGATCAGAGGAAATATAAATGGATCTGGTATATTCATCTGTTCCTGGCTTATAGGGGTAATAGGTAACATGCATTGCGGAAGTGCTTAACCAGAATGCGGCTTTTAATGCTGTAGAAACTTTTAAATCAGCCCATGTAGGAGTATGAAGATAAAACCCCTTATCTCCCCATCCAAAGGCAACATATTTGATTTGGTTATCATGGTATAATTGCAAGCCTGATAATTCCTGACTCCAATCTTTAACAGAGTCCTTTACAGGTACTACAATATCCGTATGCACCCCATTGGATCTGATAAAAATCTGAACGCCCTTCTCATCCTCAGTAAAGGAATTATTGACGGGTATGATTGTACATAACAAAGCAGTGATGAAATACAGTATCAGGATAACAAATACATATTTGATGGATTTGTAAATAATAGAAACGGCTTTTTTCATAATTAAATTTTTTTCATCAATGCTTTGTTTTCCAAATAGAATAAAACTAGAAGATGCATTGCTGCACAAGCTGCTATCAGGTGTTTGACAGTATGACCACTTATCACTTCGGTCAATGATAAAAACGCTTCGTTAGTAGCTTCAAAAACCTTTGCAGCAATATACCACAGAATAACTCCCAACATTTGCCTGTCATTTCCATTCCAAAGCAAGATAATAATAATGGCAACAACAGGGTAAAACTGAACCAGAGCATACCATCTCAAATCACCATTGTCCTTCAGCTCTCCTAGATACCAATAAACAATACTTAAGATTCCAGTCAGAAGCAATACAATCAATATGTTATCATTATTTTGAAATGAAAAGTTCCTGAAAAGGATAAACGCAAAAAAAGACATAAAAGTGATAGTCATCGGAAGCCTGTCCCAAACCAGGGTTGGTGTTGAAGGATCATAATGATAATAGGCAGATCCCAATCCGGTAAAGGATATACCGATAAAGAAACATAGTCTTGCAGACTTATATGAAAAATTGTGTTTCAGAATAATAAAATATTCCAACTGCTCCTACCCTTAAAAATGGAAAATTCGAAACAACATTGTAAAAATTATTAATCCCATAAAAAGTATTATGATCTGCAAAACTATGATAAGAAACCCATTGAGGAATAGGTCCGTGAAGCATTAAAAATACCAAAGATGAAACAGCTAAAAATATCAGCAGCGTTTTCAGGTGCTTAGTTTTTTTATTTTCTAAGGATAGATGATTCATATCTTAAAAATTTATATTCAAAGGTAGTTCGGTCAATAGGAATCATAAATCCACTTTTTCCAAATTACGGACTATTAAAATTTTAAAATTACACACATATAAACCTAATAATCTGTCACTTAAAATAAGTTTAACGTACTATAACCAATTTAGAAATCTTATTTGGGCAGACATTTATAAGTTTCTTATCTTTAAAAGTTTTTTAAGAAAAATATGGAAATAATATTTGAGGATCAGCACATACAACTTTGGTTTGAAGATGAAATTTTACATGCTCACTACAAAAGTGATGCGATCATAACACTAAGCGTAGCAAAAGAAATTTTGAAAAACAGGCTGGAGCTACAAAAAGGCAAAACGTTTCCAGCTATAGTCACTTTACCACATGAATTAAGAGTTTTTAAACCTCAGGCCTGGAGATTCTTTTCTGAAGATGGTTATGAAGGACTATCGAAAATTGCGATAGTCACTAATTCTGATATGAAGAGGTCATTAGCAAATATGTATTTCGTATTAAATCCCCCGGCAAAGCCAACTCGCTTATTCACCAATAATACCAATGCAAAGCAGTGGATCTTAAATGGTTGATTAACTCAAAAAAAATCCAACAAAAAATTCAAAAAATTATAGTTATTCACATTCTCAACTTCCCTTAAAGGCCACCGTATAAACCCGCAGTTCCAACTTAAAACTCTTATTGCTATGGCCAAAGGAAAATTGATTAAAACAATTGATTTGAATTCAAAAACCAACATGATTGAGTGGAATTTTGAAGAGAACCTGACAGGTAAACTAATCATTGAAAGTGAGACCTATCAGGAAGAGCTTTTACCGTCTACGATCAAAATCATCCTGACACCGGATGGTGAATTACGAGGCGGATATATTACCACTCCTAAAAAACAAGCTATTGGCAATGAGAAGATGGGATTTTTCAGACAGAATATCTCAGCTAAAAATCTTTCCTTTTTGAGTGTTAAAGTGGACGATAAGAGAATTAACTATAACATTAAAATAAATTTATATCAAGCAGGTAATTTTGATTAAAACTTAGTTCATTAAATTTGACACCTAATTTAAAAAGGCCCGCATTGAGTAAAAAGCGGGCCTTTTAATTTTTATCTGAGT
Organism: Sporocytophaga myxococcoides; assembly: GCF_000775915.1. NCBI lineage: Bacteria > Pseudomonadati > Bacteroidota > Cytophagia > Cytophagales > Cytophagaceae > Sporocytophaga > Sporocytophaga myxococcoides. The sequence continues at coordinate 58,231 of NZ_BBLT01000016.1, read as the reverse complement.
TATAGATTAGCTTTATACAAGATCCGCTAGAGCATATTCCAAATGATTATACTCAAACTGAAATCCTTCATTTATTAACTTAGCGGGAACTACTTTTCTGCTTTTCAATGCCAGCTCCGGTTCTGTACCAATTAAAAATGCTCCTACTTTTAATAAGCATTCAGGAGATGGCAAACCAATGGGTATTCCTGCTGCTTTCCTAAGCGTAGACATCATTACTTTGTTTGTAACAGGATTAGGTGCGGTGCAATTATAAACTCCCATTATCTCTTCATTACTATAAATCCATTCAACAATTCTTGCAAAATCCTTTTCATGAATCCAGCTTACATATTGAAGTCCATCTCCTTGTTTACCACCAAGTCCTAGTCTGGTAAGAGTAAGTAAGGTAGGGAATGCTCCTCCATTTCTGCCTAAAACGAAACTAATGCGTAATGCAACCTTCCTTACTTTAGGCATCTCATGTTTATCAAAAGCTTCCTCCCAACGTTCACAGACATCGACAGAGAAGCCTTCCCCTATTTCACCTGAGAATTCATCCATATCTTTATCTCTGGAATCCCTGTAAATAGTGGATGAAACACATTGTATCCACACTTTTGGTGGATTTTCTAATTTCATCAAAGCCTCTCCCAGGACTTTGGTTGCATTGACCCTGGAGCTTATGATTTCATTTTTATTTTTATCTGTATAGCGACAATTAACATTTTTACCAGTAAGATTGATAAGTAAATCAGATCCTTCCAACCATTCAATCCAATCTGATATTTGTTGACCATCCCAGTGAACACATCTGATATTATCTTTCATTTCATTCTTTCCTCTTGTTAAAATGATGATCTCTTTTACTTTATTTTTATAAAAATCTGCAAGCACCATTCCGAGGTAGCCTGAACCACCTGCTAATATTATTCTATTCATAGCAATATGTTTATAGTATTATTAATAAAACGATGAGACGATAAATCAACCAACCTAAAGTCAATGCAGAAGGAAGATTCAGAAGCTTCACTCTCCTTTTATGCTCCAGTAATAAAAAGCCAACAACAAGGAGAAAATAGCCGAGATATCCGACATTGGAAAGCATAGCTCCTGAATAAGGAAAACACAGGGCAGGCAGCAACAGTAAAGATCCTATCAATGAAACAGCAATGACATTACCAAGGTAATCCCACAACTTTCTTTTGTTTAAGAAAAAAATCAAAACACCTTGAAATATTAACTGACCACCGCAAATCAACAATTCTCTCAATAGATTTGAAGCAGGAACCAGAGGAACCAGACGAGCAGAAAAAGCATTTACCGTCAATGCTGAAACAATCCATGCAAAAAGGATAAAAGCCAATCTATATTTTTTATTGATATCAGGAATGCAGGCATTGAAGCCTGATACTGATGATGGCACAATTACCTTTCGATTATAAGAGACAAAGAAATACAATTTCTTCATGATGAAATTAAATGGCCTTAATCTGAACAATGACCAAAAAAGCGGGATATTATGACCGATAACCTTATACAAACTTTCCAATCCGTAGGAAACAGAGCCACCTTCTGTATCAACTAAGGCTATCTCATTCCTTGCACGATCTTTATCAATTTTACACTTAATATCCTCTCCTATTTTATTGTATGCAACACGACCATTTTTATCCAGCATTCCCGATTTCAAAAAAGCAGATGTATAAAGATTGCACATAGGACATTCTTCATCATAAATGATCACATGACTTTTTAAAGTTTTCATACTTTCAGAATTTATTGAAAATTAAACTCAAATAAAAAAGCTTATTTGATAAGCTTTAATAACATTCCGAAGAACCAGCTCTGATCTGAACTAAGCATGATATCAACCGATTTATCCATTTTATCTACAAATCCGCCCAGCTGATTCATCATATCTGTAAATGCTTTAACTTCCTCTTTTGATCTGTCGCCTTCCACTTCCTGTAATTGATGCAGGACATTTTTTACTGGTTCTATCTCTCTCCTTTTTCTTTCTCTGGAAATTCTTTTGGCTATTTCCCAGATATCCTTTTCTGCGACAAAATATTCTTTACGATCGCCCGGAACCAGCTCTTTGTGAATAAGATTCCAGCCTAGCAAATCCCTTATGTTCATATTGGCATTTCCCCGGGAAATACTCAGCTCTTCCATGATTTCTTCTGTACTGAGCGGTTTTGGAGCGATAAGCAAAAGCGCATGGACCTGAGCCATAGTTCTATTAATCCCCCATTCCGACCCCAGTTTTCCCCAAGTTTGAATAAACTGCTTTTTACCTTCTTCAAATTTCATAGCACAAATATAGAAACATTTTCTAAACTTTCAATAATTACTGAAAATTCAGTAAAAAGTTTTAAAAATTACTAATAAACTAATCGTGTAAAGATGAGCCCGTGTATATGGATTCAAAGATGTTTTAAGTAATTTTAAACTGGGATAAAAATAAAGCAAAGCAAAAATCGAGTATCTACTTAAAAGAATTTTAATAATTCATTATTATTTTTTTTTATCAAAAAAAAACTGAATACCATGGGCTCCAAAAAAGATTCTGAAAAAATAACCCTCAATTCCTTTAGAAAAGAATACATCTGGGGATTTACTCAGGGGAACCCTAAGCGTATGTCGGATGACAAAAACGGTTTCTATAAATTAATTCAGCCTCTAACAGGTAATAATGGAACTATCACCATCGGTGCATCTTTTCATCCTTATCAAATTATTAATCAATCCGGAGATGACATATGGGAAACTTTATATAAAGTAATAGAGGCTAATAAGTTTTGCGATTACAACCATCTGATTGAAGAAAAGTATTTCTTTCATATGAATACCCCAGGCCCACAAGCCTTTCCAATTGGTAATTGGGAGGACCAAAGACTTTATACCGAAATAAACCCGGAGTTTTCAAGGTTTGTCCCTTTTCTTATCCCTTACCTGACGTACAATACATTGGAAGATCCTCTTTGGTTGGAAAAACTGCATATGGGTATTGCTACTGTTGGAAATGCTCAGGAATTTATAGAATCTGTCAATATTGCTTCCAGGTTTTTAATGCCTGAACCAACCTTTTTCATAGGTTTTGGTGTATTTGAAAAAAATAATCCGAGCGAATTAATCGATCATTATGTTGATTTTCTGGAGAGACATTTAAAGAAATAACTAGGTCAGAAAAATGGAAGGAGAAAGACTAGACTAATGACCTGGGCTGAAATTTTATATAGAAAAAAGATGAAAGTAGAATTACATCCTTTTAATAAAGACTGGAAGAACCTATTTGATATTGAAAAAGATCTTCTTTCATCTACAATACAAAATTCAGATATTCAGATTGAACATATAGGAAGTACTGCCATAGAAGGTCTAAGCGCTAAGCCAATCATAGATATTCTGATAGGAGTACCTGATTTTTCAAAAGCTAATGACTTTATAGCTCCTATCAAAACATGCAACTATACTTATATTTCTGTATATGAAGACACTATGCCATACCGGAGATTTTTCACCAAATCAACTGAGAATAAAAGAACTCACCAGATTCACATGGTAGAATTAAATTATCCTTTCTGGATAAGGCATCTGGCATTTAGGAATTACTTAAGAGAACATCAGGAAGAAAAAGAAGCCTACAATCTTATAAAATCTGAATTATCGGAAAAGGATTGGGATGATATCAACGATTATGCAGAGGCTAAAACAGAGTTTATAAGGGCTATAGAGTATAAGGCTGGAATTAGGGAATGGTAAGTAAATATTGTCTGAACTGGGATCCATGGCATTAAGGGATAGACAGGATTATCTACGATTTAGTTTCTTATTGAAAAAGAGAAACGGTGAGATAAAAAACGAAAAAGGCGATCAAAACTGATCACCTTTTTTTATAAAACTTAATTAGAATCGGGATTTATCGAATTCACAGATTAAGGGGATTCTTTTCGTTGCTTTAAACTAGCGAAGATAAACCTGTCTATCTTTTAATCCCACGAAGCCCAGTTCAGACTCCTAATTCTGCATTATCGGTATGTTGATAGCAATCTTCTCCTCTGTTCCTGTCTGGGCCTCTTCCTTTTTCTTTGGTTTGAATTTATTAATAATTGTCTCAACAATCATATAAACCGCCGGTACAACAACAAGTGTCAATAACAATGAACTTGTAAGACCACCAATAATCACCCATGCCATACCGTTCTTTACTTCTGCTCCTGATGCAGTGGATAATGCTATTGGCAACATTCCAACGATCATTGCAATCGTTGTCATCAGGATCGGACGAAGACGTTCTTTACCTGCTTCAATCAAGGCTTCTTTTACCGTATACCCTTCTTCTTTTAATTGATTTGTGAAATCAACGATAAGAATCGCATTCTTGGTAACAAGTCCAATCAACATGATCATACCAACGATGGAGAAGATGCTTAAACTTTCCATTGTCAAAGCAAGAGCAAGGAAGGCGCCGACAGTTGCCACCGGGATAGCAAATAATACCACAAACGGATAAACAACACTTTCGTAAAGAGCCACCATGATAAGATAAACAAGGACCAAGGCCAGAATCAGGGCTAAACCAAGACTTCCGAATGCATCTTTTTGTCTCTGCATATCTCCAAGGTACTCTATTGTGATGCCTTCCGGAAGATTTAACTTATTTACATTAGCCTGAATTTCCTGTCCGACAGTTCCAACCGGCCTTCCAACAACTGATGAGTTTACTTTTATTGTAGATAACCTGTCGATTCTTTCAAGGACACTTTCTCCCATAGTCTCCTTCACCTCAGAGAATTGATCGAGCTGGAAATTCTGACCTTTATTATTCACAAATGTTAGTTTTTTAACATCCTCAATATTAGATCTGTCAAACTTATCCAGGGAAATGAAGATATCATATTCATTACCACCCACTTTAAACTTAGATGTCTCGTCTCCCCTGAAAGCATTCTGAAGTGTCATCCCCACATCACTTGCGCTGAGTCCAAGCTGAGCCATCTTTTCTCTGTCAAGCGTCACCTCAATTTCAGGCTTAGGATCTTTAGCGCTATATTGAACATATTGGGTACCCGGTACACTTTTAATGGCTTCTTTAACCATCGCAGCTGCTTCACGGATGACTTTCATATCAGTACCTTTTACCGCAACCTGTATAGGAGACTCGCCACTGCTTCCCGTTATATTCACAGGATTCACCGTTACTTTTACACCCGGAATTTTAGAGATTTCACTTTTCAGTTTCACTCCAAAGTCCTCTGCAGAAATATTACGTTCCTCTTTATCAACCATCACTACTGTCATGTCTGCTATATTACTGTTCGAGCCACCTCCTGAGGAAGGACTGGAACTGCTATATCCGATAGTTGTTACGACCTTCACAACTTCTGGCTTTTCCATGATCATCTTTTCTACTTTCTGTGCCATCATGTTTGTCTGGTAAAGAGAGCTTTGTGATGCCAGCTCAAGTTTTACGCTCATTTCGCCACGATCTCCTGAGCTGATAAATGTAGCTCCGATAAATCCTAACGGAAGCAATGCAAAAGAGGCTATAAGCAAAATGATAGTTCCCAACAACACCCAACGCTTGCTACTCAATGACCATCTTAATACTTTTCCATATTCTTCTTTTAATGAGTCAAGGAAATTTTCAAATCCAATATTAATTTTTCCCCATAATGAATTAGGGTTCAACACCTCCAACCTGCCAAATCTTGAAGCCAGCAAAGGAGTGATAGTAAAAGATACCATTAAACTCATAAGAGTAGAGAACACCACAACAAGAGAGAACTCTCTGAGAATATTACCAATCAAACCCGATGTCATCGCTAAAGGCACGAATACCACCACGTCAACAAGTGTAATTGCAAGCGCTGTAAATCCTATCTCATTTCTACCATCCAGAGAAGCAGTTCTTTTATCTTTACCCATTTCCATGTGTCGGTAAATATTCTCCAACACAACGATACTGTCATCCACAAGAATACCCACTACAAGAGATAATGCCATCAGTGTCATCAGGTTCAATGAGAAGCCCAACAGGTACATTGCGATAAATGTTGGTATCATTGATGAAGGAAGAGCTACCAGAACGAACATTGAGCTTCTCACGCTGTGAAGGAACATGAGCATCACCACAGCAACAATAAACACGGCAAGATATAAATCGTGAATAACAGCATCTGCAGAAGCCAAAGTAAACTTAGACTGGTCAACAGAAATATCAAATTTCAGCCCATTTGAAGCATACTGTTTTTCAAGCACTTCAATCTTCTTCTTTACGAGATCACAAACCTCTACTGCATTGGCATCCGTTTGCTTAAGGATTATTATACCTAGGGAAGGAATACCATTAACATGGTTGATTGCAGTCGCATCAGATTGAGTGTCCACCACTTCTGCAATATCCTTCAGATAAATTTTACTGCCATCCGCATTTTGTTTTACAATAAGATTTCTAAGTATACCTACATCTCCAATCTTGGCATCAAACTTTATAGAAAACTGGTCTCTTGCTGTTTCAACTTTACCTGACGGGAAAGATTTATTAGCTGCATTAATAGCCTGAGATACCTGCGTAATAGAGAGCTTATAAGCCTGTATTTTGTTTTGATCAATATTTACCTTAATTTCTCTTGGATTACCACCCACTACAGTGACCTGACCAACACCGGAAACATTTGCCAGCTGTGGCTTTAACTTCTTATCCATCAGATCATATAGTAATGTTGGGCTTAGGTTTCCATTTACACCCAAACGCATTACAGGCATTTCATCGGTAGAAAATTTATTTACTACAGGTCTTGTTATTTCATCAGGCAATTGAGCCAGAACTCCATCCACCTTTCTCTGAACATCCTGCTGGGTTTTCGTAACATCTACCCCTGATTTAAGCTGAATCATTACAACTGATGCCCCTTCCATTGAGGAAGAGGTTAGCTTATCCAATCCTTCTACAGCAGAGACTGCTTCTTCAATTTTCTTTGTAACGGAGTTTTCTACTTCATCAGGAGAAGCACCACGATAGGTTGTCAGAATAGTGACAACGTTGGCCTCAAACTTTGGCAAGAGATTATAATTAAGCTCTTTATAGGAAATAACACCAAAGAGTATGAGAACGGTAAATATTACTGTAATCAGCAATGGCCTTTTGACAGCAACTTCGGTTATTGACATAATATTATTGGTTTATGTAACCTTATTTTACAATTTGAATTTTTGACTGATCATTAAGGTTGATCTGACCATTTGTAACTACCATGTCTCCCTCCTGAAGCCCTTCAAGCACTTCTATTGTTGAACCAAACTCTCTGCCCACCTTAATATTTCTTTTCTTCACAATATCACCTTCCACTACATATACGCATGGATTTTTGATGCTCTCTATAAGAGCATCTCTGGTAATTTGCAAAGCCGTCCCCGAAGACTTAGTGCCAAATTCAACTTTCACATAAGTTCCGGCTTTCAGGCTATTTGATGAAGCATTGTTTATAATAACTTCCACAGGATAGTTATGTGCCTCGTCTCCTGCAGGACTTATGTAAGAGATTTTTCCAGTGAAGACCTGATCAGGGAACACATCCGCTGTTACTTTTACTATTTGATTTTCTTTCAAAGTGTATACTTCTCTTTCACTAACCATTACCTTTACTTTAAGTCTGGTAATGTCTACAATACTTGCAATAGCAGCACCCGGATTTACAAACTCTCCTTCTTCATAGTTCTTCTTTGTTATTCTACCTGAGACAGGAGCTGCAATATGCGCATCAGCAATTTGTTTTTTGATCTGCTCTACTTTATTAGCAGAAGTCTGATATTTAAACTGAAGGTCAGTAACCTGCGTTTCTGTTGCTGCATTTCCCTGTAAAAGATCATTGTATTTTTCATAATCCTTTTTCATTTTATTCAGGTCAAGTTCAGAAGCCTCCAGAGAAAGCTGAAGAAGTCTGGTATCAAGTGCAGCAATGATCTGTCCTTTTTTTACATAAGACCCAAGATCAATATTAAGCTTGGATATTTTTCCTGAAGACAGAGCCATTACATCTGCTTCCTGATAAGCAGCTGCCGTACCAACCTTAATCATTTCTCCAGATACAGGACCAACTGATACAATCGCTGTACTTACAGGAATGGCAACATTGGTATTAATTGCAGGTTTATTTTTCTCATTCAGTTTCTTTTTGTTGGTTGCAAGTTTAAATCCGATAAAAAGAACAATAACCAATATTGAAGAGATTACTATAATTTTCTTTTTCATATATCTGATAATTAAAAATATTAAAGGTTTGAAGCAAAATTCTTAAGAGTACCGCTTGACTTTTCTATGTCCAACTGAGAAGTATAGTAGTTTAATAATGAATTGATATAATTGACCTGAGCATCCTTGTAGGAGTACTCTGCATTAAGCAAGTCTGATAAGCCAGCCACTCCTCTTTGATACTCCAATGTGGTAGTCTGATAAACTTCTTCTGCCAGCTTCAGATTGCTTTCGTTATTCTCCAGACTGCTTGCTGATTTGTTTAACTGCACCTTAGCATTGGAATATTCAACCTGATAAGATCTTTCATTTAACAACAGGTCTGCCTGAGCATTTTTCATATCAATGCGGGCTTGCTTGTATTGCGCATTTCTTTTCAGGCCATCAAAAAGAGGAACACTTAATTTTAAACCAATAGAGGAATAATCAAACTTTCTGTTAAATGACTCCTGAAAATCATTTCCCATTGCCTGCACTCCATAACGAGCATATGCAGTCAATCTAGGGAGCCCTGTACCTCTTATCCTTCTGGCATCTAGATCATGAAATATGATTTGAGTTTGCTGAAGTTTGAAATCAGTCCTGTTCCGTGCATCAAATTCGCTTTCTTTAGCAAGCCTTACATTCGACTTTAGTATTGCTGTATCTGCAAGTACAATCTCCTGATCGAGCGGAAGTCCCATCACATTCTTCAGGCGACTGTTGGCAAGCTCAAGATTTTGTTCCGCCAGACTTAATTGAGATAAAGTATTGTTAAGTGTTACAAGTATTTTATTGTAATCATTCTTCTTGATGACGCCCTTATCCAGTTGAAGCTTTGCAATTGCAAGCAACTGTTCTTGTTTCTTTTTGTTTTCGAGTTGAAGATTCAGATATTGCTTAAAAACAAATACCTGATAATAACTGTAAGATACATCATAAATAATGCTTTCTTCAGATTGCTGGTATTTCAGATCAGCCATTGCTTTGTTAGGTCTGGCAGCTTTTATTCCCAGCATTGCAGCCTGGTCAAAGATTGTCTGGTCAAGTTGAATTACTGCCCCGGTATTAAACTGGGTACCCATGCGCACCGTAGCACCTTCTGGCATAAGAGGATTTGCTGGAAATACCATGGCTTGCCTTTTAATGTTGTCATCCAGCGTCACTGTCCCGTTTACCTGAGGCAGATAACTAGAGAATGCTTCTTTTTCTCTTTGGTTTGCTCTATCCTTCTCATTAAAGGCTTTGCCCATTTTCAGATTATTCTGAAGCCCGTATTCTATTGCACTTTTTAATGTAAAAGATTCCTGAGCGAAACTCCCCGATGTGATCAAGAGTAAAAATCCGATTAAAAATCTATTCTTTTTCATAGCTATTATTAATTCAGTCTATCGATGTTATTTATTTTATTATATAATTGGAGAGAAAAATCAAAGCTTGATAGCAGTGATCACGAATTCGACTACCTCTTTTTTTCTTTTCTGCATTACCTTTAGATACTCGGTGTCAGTTTCAATACCCATAAGGTTCATAAAATAAGGCTTTGCAATAAAGGGATAAGTATCCATACACATAATATTCATCATCAACTGTTCCCCTTTAATATTTCTTATAGTACCCTTCTTTACCTCTGCACTTGTCTGTTTTACAAAGACCTCAAAGACTCTCTTAAATCCACTTTTCTCAATCATTTGATTCATCATCTCGGGTCTTTTGATGATCTCGTTCATGATGAAGTGCGGCAATTGAGGCGCATTGATCATGTTGTCAATTTGCTTCTCAACAATCTTTTCGATTTTCTCAAAAAAAGTATAATCCTGAGAAGTAATAATATCTTCCAGGTAGCGCATAAAATTTTGCTTCTCTTCATCCAGAATGATTTCGAAAAGCTTTTCCTTGGACCTGAAATAATAATGCAACAATGCTTTATTTATCCCAGCCTTATCAGCTATGTCCTGCATTCTGGCCCCATCAAGACCTTTCTCAAAAAAGACTTCTCGGGCGGTCTTTTTTATAATTTCCTGTGTATTAGAATCGTTAGAATTTGACATTTTGGTTTAACTAAAGGGTTTAACCATTTGGTTAAACCAAAAATAAAACAAATGATTTATCAGAACAAGCTTTCTTAAAATTTTATTTCCACAAGAAAATTTAGTCTTAAAAACTCTTAAAAATCAAATAAGTAATTACTGTGAGAAACAGAAACAGTGGGTTCAAATGAAAAACTAAAATGAATCCCTTACCTTTATTTTTTATATTAATAATGATAGTTCTGCAAACGGATAGATTAATAATTAAGGAATATAAACCTGAATATTTAAATCTTGCTTACAAAGTCTTCTCAGATCCTCAAACTATGGCATTCTGGCCTGCGCCGCTTTCAATTAATGAAACCCAAAGGTGGATTGATAGAAGCATGCAATCATACAAGGACAATGGATTTGGGCGCTATGCCATTTACTTAAAGAATACCAATCATCTTATCGGAGACTGCGGGATATTAAAGCTTGAAACAGACAATATTCTGGTGCATGACCTTGGATACATCATTTATGCGCCATTCTGGAGTACAGGTTTGGGATTTGAAGCTGCAAAAGCTGCAATGGACTTTGGTTTTAATGAATTAAACATTGACCGACTTTATGCAAACATGCCTTTTAATCATGCTGCATCAATAAAGGTCGCGGAAAAATTAGGGATGAAGAGAATCAAAGAATTTCATAATAAAAAAAACAGATCTATTTTAACTTATCTTTACTGTTCAGTTAAATAGAAGGTTTAATATATAAATGGGACAAGAAATAGAAAGAAAATTTTTAATAAAAAAAGACATCTGGAAAAATGCTGCCAAGGGAAAAGCTTCTTATCTTAAACAGGGATATATCTCTACAGACCCTGGAAAGACAATAAGAGTAAGGGTTGCAGAAGGTAAAAGTTTTTTGACTATCAAAGGAAAAACAGAAGGAATAGCCAGAGCTGAATTTGAATATGAAATTCCTATAGAAGATGCCAATGAACTCCTAAACCTGTTTGCCTCCAATTGCATTGAAAAGGTAAGGCATGAAATCGTTTATGATGGAAAGCTATGGGAAGTGGATGTGTTCAGCGGAGACAATGAAGGCCTTATTATTGCTGAAATTGAACTGAACTCCATTGACGAAAAATTCACACTTCCTGCCTGGATTGACAAAGAGGTAAGTGGAGATGAAAGATATTTTAATTCGAATCTTTCTAAGAATCCGTTTAGAAAGTGGGAAGTTGAAAGTTAAAAGTTGAAAGACTTTTAACTTTCAACTTTTAACTTTCAACTTTTAACTCAGAAGCTGTTTTCAATCCGCTTCTGAACGCTGCTTCCACCGTTCCCCCTTCTGGCCCTTCATACAATCCTTCTCCTGCAAAATAGATAACATCTTTAACTGGTAGGATCAATTGTTTGCGCGCTTGAGGAGCTTCTACAGTAGGATAAGTATATGCTCCTTTTGAATAAACATCTTCTGTCCAGTTGATAATTCTCCAGGCTTTTATTTTACTTCTAATTTGATCCTCACTAAAACCGAATATATATGCTAAAGCCTTCACTGCTTCAGTTAATCTCGCTTCTTCTCTTTTATGTTTATTTGCTTCGGCACTAGGACCTGCAAGCCAGCCCGTTAAAAGAGTGCTATCTGTGGGATATTGGGTCCACCAGGTAGGAATGGAAGCATCAGAAAAAAAGAATCCCATTTTTTTCAAGCCTATACCATCATTAAGAGGATCTAAAGTTTCCCAGAACTTTTCTTTGAATTCTATTAAAAACTTTACTACAGATCCATAACCTAATTTGTGAATAGCTTCAAACCGGTCTTTTATTTCAGGTTTAAAAAGAATTGTATTTTCAGATTGCAATACCCCTATCGGAATGGTTATGATTACTTTTTCAGATTCATAAAATTTACCTGCTTTTGTCCGGACAAGCACTTTATTGACATCCCATTGAATATTCGTTACTTCTTCTGAAAAAGAAAATCTGACACCATTCTTATCGCATTCAGTTTTAATGTAATTCATTAATTTTGAATATCCTCCTTCTATTCTGTATTGGGCATCAAAATCTTCATTCAACCATTCTTCTCTGAGTGCAAAAGCGCTTGCATTTGAAACCGAAGCTGCATCATAACCTTCCACAAATGAAACTACTGACCTTCGAAGAGCATCAAATCGGGAATCTGAAAATTCTTTTTTTAGAAATTCGCCAATTGAAATATCTTGCTCAAGGGCCTGCAACTTTTCCATCAGCAGGTCCCATTCTTCTATAAAATATTGAGAAGTTGATAATTTGCCATTATACCTGTGCCAGGATTGTCCCTCTACTTTTATAATGGACAGTCCGGCTTCCCTGACAAGACTTTTTGTAATCGGAAGATCTCCATGGATAAATTCTGCCCCTGTTTCAATTGGATGGGAAAAAGACTCCGGATGAATGGAATGTGCCCTACCTCCAACATAATCTTTTGCTTCCAGGACTGTTACTAAAAACCCCCTATTGGATAATTCTCTGGCACAAATAATTCCAGTAGCTCCTGCTCCAATAACAATAACCCTCGTTTTGCCTATCGCCATTATACAATAACCTTATTAAATCTTGAAATTTTAACCGACAAACCTGTTTGTTGAAAACTTTAATATAAAAAACTGAAGTTTTTAAAGGTGATTTAACCGCCTCAGTGAAATCATTTTCTTCACATAAATATCATCTTTTTACAAACATAGATTCATGATTTTGGTTACTATGTGCCCAATCATTTACGACTAATTCTTGTATACCAATGCCTTGTGTATCTTTAGTGCTTGACAAGGCACCATAATATTAGGTAATTTGAATAAAATAGAGAATAATAATCTCATTGATCACATAAAACCACTCAAATGAAAAGAAAAACGTTAAGAGGAAAGCAATTTTCAACCACTGCAGTTGGCTTACTCGCAATCCTGTCTTTAGGAAACACAACTGCATTTTCGCAAAAAAGTACTGACGACATTCGTTTAAATCAGGTTGGATTTTATCCAGGAGCATCCAAAGTAGCAATTGTTGTCAATTCCGATGCGACAAAATTTTTCGTCATCGATGAAGCGAAAAAAGATACTGCATTTAAAGGAAACCTGAAAAAAGGAAGCAAATGGGAATTTTCTGAGGAAACAGCCAGTAAAGCAGATTTTTCAGGTCTTAAAAAAGAAGGGAAGTATCATTTGTATATTCCAGGCCTCGGAAACTCTCATTCATTTGAAGTAAACAAAAAAGTACATCAGGATCTTGGTAAAGCTTCTGTAAAAGCATTTTATTATCAAAGAGCCTCCACTCCTATTCAAAAAAAATATGCAGGCAAATTTGCGAGAAAAGAAGGGCATCCTGATACTGTTGTATACATTCACCCTTCCGCCCAAACAGACAAAAGGCCTGCAGGATCTGTAATATCTTCTCCTGGAGGGTGGTATGATGCTGGTGATTATAATAAATATATAGTCAATTCTGGTATTTCAACTTATACCTTATTGGCTGCCTACGAACATAATCCTGAATATTTCGATACTTTAAAGCTTAATATTCCGGAAAGCAGTAATAAAATTCCTGATATTCTTGATGAAGCTTTATATAACATCAAATGGATGCTTACCATGCAGGACGCCGACGGGGGAGTTTATCACAAACTGACCAATCCGAACTTTGATGGTTTTATAATGCCACACGAAGCAGATCAGAAAAGATATGTTGTTGAAAAAACAACTGCTGCTACACTCGACTTTGCTGCTGTGATGGCGCAGGCTGCAAGAGTTTTCAACAAGTATAAAAAAGAACTTCCTAAATTCTCTGAGAAATGCCTGTATGCCAGCAAAAAAGCTATGGAATGGGCAACTAAAAATCCTTCCGTATTATATGATCAGGCTAAAATCAGTGAGAAAAGCCCTGCTATTGTTACAGGAGCTTATGACGACAAAAACGTAGCAGACGAATTTCAGTGGGCTAATATAGAATTGTTTGTATCTACTGGTGATCCGGTGTATTACCAAAATGCCAAAGTAAAAGAAAACCTGACATCCTTTAACCTTCCGGATTGGCAATCTGTAAATACACTTGGACTGATATCCCTTTGCCGCTATTCTAAAACTCCGGACCTTGAAGCTGTTAAAAATGTACTCCTTAAACTAGCTGACAGCTACAAGAATCATGCACTGAATGAATCTGCATTTGGCGTTCCGATGGGGCAAAACAAAGGACACTTTACCTGGGGTAGTAATTCATTTGCGGCCAATCAAGGGGTGATATTGCTACAGGCATATAGTCTTACTAAAAATCATGCGTATTTAAATGCTGCAATTTCTTCTCTTGATTATCTGCTTGGAAGAAACGGGACAGGTTATTCATATGTAACAGGATTTGGAAAGAAATCTACTATGTATCCTCACCATCGTCCATCACAAGCTGATGGTATTGAAGAGCCTATTCCTGGATTCCTTGCAGGCGGCCCAAATCCTCAGATGCAGGACCAAGGTGATTGCCCTGGATCCAACTATTCCTCTTCACTTCCGGCTAAAGCATATATGGATCATGTATGCAGCTATGCTTCAAATGAAATTGCCATTAACTGGAACGCACCTCTTGCATATCTGACACTTTCTATTGAGGCATTTATGAACGAGAAAAGTAGCATTATACTTAATAATGAAAATGAGTAATAGTATAGAATCAGATATTTAATCTCATATCAAATTAATACACCTCATCCCTGGCCCCTCTCCTGAAATAGAAGGGTAATAGTCGACGAATAGATTCCGAGATTTTAAATAGATGTTGCTAATAACATATACATTAATGTCTCTCTCCTTCAGGGTAGGGATTTAGGGCGAGGTCTTAATACATTTACAAACCAATTAAAGTAAAGTTCTACAAGACCTATAAGGGATAAGCCTTATAGGTCTTTTAACATAATCAACAATTAAATACGAATGAATAAATTAGTTTACCGTCTTTTCTTTTTTTCATTTATTATCATTTCCAATTCTTCCAAAGCCCAACAGGAAACTTTAAAAATAAATGACCTTGAATATCTTGAAATGACAGGCCTCAATGTAATGCTGGCTCATGACTTCTATCCTGAAAGTCATCAGGGAGGAGTTGGCATTATTCAAAATGGCCTTAGAATAGGCACCAACGGCGATTTAAGACTTGAGCCTACTCCCGGCCAGTGGCAGCCCGTTCCCAAAGTTGGCAAACGCATAGTGGACAGAAATAAAAACGAAATCAGTGTCCGTATGGAATACCCGGATCAGGAAAAGAATAAAAAAGGTTTTAATCCTATCATCTATCCGGACCTTAATTTTTCCTATACATTAAAAATCAAACCGGAAGGCAAAGCTGTCAGAGTGATTGTGGACTTAGATAATCCATTACCAAAAGAATGGATAGGCAAAGTAGGGTTTAATTTTGAATTGTTTCCAGGTATACTTTTTGGCAAATCATATTACATGGATCAAAGCTTTGGCATATTTCCAAGGCAGCTCAATGGACCGGGTTTTATAGACCAGGATAAGCAATACCAGACCACTCCTATGGCAGAAGGTTCCAAACTTGTAGTTGCTCCGGAATCTGACCGCCAGAGGTTGGTTATTGAAAATCTTAAAGGCAATAAACTTCAGCTTATAGATGGAAGAGCCCAGCATAACAATGGCTGGTTTGTAGTAAGGTCTCTGGTTCCCGAAGGAGCTTCAAGTAATGCCATTGAATGGCTTATCACTCCGCATGCTATAGCAGGATGGAAATATGAACCTGTAGTCCAGGTCTCACAAGTAGGTTACCATCCAGCTCAACAAAAAGTAGCGGTAGTAGAGCTTGATGCTTCAGAAACCCAAAGATTCCCTGTAACACTTTATCGTATCGGAGAAAACGGAGCAATGCTAAAAGTCATGGAAACAACTCCTAATGACTGGGGAAAATTCATCCGTTACAAATACCTGAAATTTGATTTTACTTCAGTTCAGCAGCCAGGCATGTATGTAGTAAAATACAATAACTATACTACAGAACCATTTCAGATCAGTAAAAATGTATTCAAGAGAAATGTATGGCAGCCAACACTGGAGACATTTCTGCCTGCTCAGATGTGTCATATGAAGGTTAATGACAGGTACAAAGTATGGCATGGCTTCTGTCACCTTGATGATGCTCGTATGGCGCCAACGGATTCAAATCACTTCGATGGCTATTTACAGGGAAACTCTACATTATGCAAACATGCTTCAGGAGACAGAGTGAACGGACTTAACAGAGGAGGCTGGCATGATGCCGGAGACTTTGACCTAAGAATAGAATCTCAGGCTGAAACAGTTCATGGCCTTTCGCTTGCATACGAACTCTTCAAAACAAACTATGACAATACAAGCATAGATCAGGTGAATAAAATAATTGAAATCCATCAGCCAGATGGAAAAGCGGATATGCTTCAGCAGATAGAGCATGGACTATTATCCATCGTAGGAGGATATGAATCTTTAGGAAGATTATACAGAGGCATTATATGCCCGACACTAAGACAGTATGTTTTGCTCGGTGATCCGGCAAACATGACAGATAACAGGAATTATGTGAACAATATTTCAACAACAGAACCTAAAGTGGGGTATCCCGGATCTGCAGACGACCGATGGGTATTTACGGAAAACAATCCGGAAAGAGAGCTTAATACTGCCGCCGCCTTGGCTTCTGCCTCAAGAGTTATGAAAGGATTTAACGACACCCTTGCAGCAAAAAGTCTTGCTATAGCCCTGGAATTATGGAACAGGACCAAAGAAAGCGATCCCTTACATCGAGTTAAACTGGCAAATGAATTATTGATTACAACGAAAGATAAAAAGTATGCTGACTTTCTTATTGCCCACACACATCTTATCAGCAAGAATATTGAGCAGACAGGTTATGTCATTGGGAGAAGTTTTTCTCTTATAAACAATAAAAAATATAAAGAGAATATACTTAAAGCTGTGAAAGCATTCCGCGCGAAGGTCGATGAGCAGGAAAAGAAAAATCCTTATGGCATACCATATGAGCCATATATCTGGGGAGCAGGTTGGGGTATACAGAACTTTGGTGTTCAGCAATATTTCCTGCACACATCATATCCTGATATATTTCCTGATACTTATATGCTTCATGCTATGAACTTTATTCTTGGTTGTCATCCGGGATCTAACACTTCCTCCTTTGCCTCAGGTATAGGATCAAAATCATTGACGGTAGCATATGGATTTAACAGAGATGACTGGTCATATATACCAGGAGGAATTGCTTCCGGAACTGCATTAATCAGACCAGATTACCCAGAACTTCTGGAATGGCCTTATTTATGGCAACAAACGGAATATGTACTAGGAGGCGGCACAACAGATTATCTGTTTCTGATATTAGCAGCAGATGCACTTCTGGATAAGAAGTAAGAAATAATTTCATCATAAATCCTTCTTTTTTTTAATAGAGAGAAGAATTAAACCTTTTAAGTTTTAAATAAAGAGATCTACTTTCAACTTTCAGCTTAAAAAAATTGAACAGGTAGTTCATGCGTGTCAATGAACTACCTGTATTTATTAGTATGAAACTAAAACAGCACCCTTCAATCGAAATTATTTCACAAGCGTCTCATGTAGACAAAGGATATTGCCTTCAGAATCCTTAAACCAGGCAGCTTTGTCATTTTCCATGACAGCCACATGATTTTTATTGGTTTTCAGATTTAAGTCAGGCATATCGTAATCTTCAAAGACTATACCTTTGTTTTTGAGATCATTGATCTCATTTTCGATATCCTTCACCTCAAACGTCATCACAGTGTGATCCGCTTTAGTCGGCTTTGGCCTTTCATAAACTGTAATTTTAACACCATTGGCGTCCAACACCATCATGTCCTCATAAAATTCCTCGATCGTTAATCCAAGTTTATCTTCGTAAAACTCCTTAGCCCTGTTTATGTCAGTGGCCGGTAACGTTGTTAATACCGGAACATTATTTAACATATCTTCTACCCTCCAATAGTTCAATCTCTATTATTTTAACACTCCCCTGATCCGACTGTTCACATCCTTTCCATAACCACTCAATTTCAAACAGATACAAGTGATAAATTTTGCATTCATTACAAAAATTTATACTTTCAATCAAAATTCATTATAGCCTATGTTTTTAGAAAGTAGTCCTATAAAAGATCAACCTATTGAATCTGCCTTAACAAAACTGGATAAAATAATAGCTTCTTGTGAGAAAAGCAGGAATAGAAATGCCGTACTTTGCAGCATTTTACAAAAGTATTTCCATCAGGATAAGAAGTGCAATAGAGAATAAAGAGTTTGAAGATAATGTGCGTATGACTGAGTTCATAAGGGTTTTTGCCAACTTTTACCTTGATGCTTATGAAAAATATCATAATAATACCCTTGAGTCTGACAGTCCCTGGTTTAATGCCTTTGAAACTGGAAAAAAGAAACATACCATCCTTCAGCACCTGCTGCTAGGAGTAAATGCACACGTTAATTATGACCTTTCTAATACCTGTGTAGTTATATCACCAGGTAAAGAGATTATCAATCTTAGTAAAGATTATTTCAAAATAAATCAAATTCTTTCTGTTGCTATTGTCCAGCTAGAGAAGGATATTTTCTATTTATCTCCTGTCCTGGGGACATTAGCTAAAATGATTCCCAAGCTTGAAAGAAAATTATTAAACTTCAGCGTATCAGTAGCAAGAGCTAAAAGCTGTGAATGCGCCTGCATTCAGGCTATGTCAGACGAAAAGGGAAAAGCAGAAGCAAGGGAAGGTAGTAAGGCAATGGCACAAGAAATAGGTAACCGAATTATGAACCCGGGTTTACTTGCCAACTTTGCAGTATTTATTATTGGGATTACGGAGGTAAGAGGAATGAAGAAAAATATTGAGGTGCTTGAAATGCAAGAATAGCAACTCTACGTCTACTGATGCCTTCGCATTAAGCGAAGGCATCAGCCTTATTAAGAAAAGCTCTCGATCAAATCCAAAGTTAAATGATCGAGATCCTTCAAGATTGAATCCGCTATGATAAATCTTTTGTCTCCCGAAAGGCTTTCATCAGGTATGGCCACGACTTTCATTCTGGCTGCTTTGCCTGCTATCACCCCATTTACGGAATCTTCTATGACAAGACACTGATGGGGGGCAATCCTAAGTTTTTCGGCAGCAGTGATAAATACAGCCGGATGAGGTTTACCAAAAGGTTCCGTTTCTGCCGAGCAAATTGCATCAAAATACTCCCTTATCTCGAGTTTATCTACCACTATATTAATGATCCTCATTGCAGAAGATGAGGCAAGTGCCATTTTATAGTTTTGTTCCTTTAACAGTTTCAAGGAACGCTTTACCCCTTTAAGCTCATTTCCCTTAGCCTTAATTTCATCAATTACAGTTTGAATGATGTCTTCAGTCACTTCATCTTTGGTTTTTCCCTCCCAGGGTCTTCTTTCATACCAATAGTCAGTGACCTCATTAATTCTGTATCCCATTGTAAGATTGCACATTTCTGTGGTCATAATAATGCCGACTTTGGCAAATGCTTTCTTTTCTGCAATTTTCCACAGAGGCTCTGAATCAATAAGGATTCCATCCATATCAAAGATCACAGCTTTAATCATATTCTTTTCCGCTTATTTTTTCCTGCCCAATTTACAACTTATTTAATAGCTAAAGATTCTTATCTTTGACAAACAGCAGGTAGTTCTATTGGTTTTAGAAGAATGATACTTGCTATAATCACTATTATCACAATGAAAATCAGAATTTTATTTTTACTATTTACAATTCTCATTTCCTGTAAAACAAAGGAAAAATCTTTACAAACGCAGAGCACACCTGTCGAAACAGTCAAAACGAGATCCAAACAATTAAGAGACGACAGTCTTAATATTATGATCGGACAAATGATCCTTGTCGGATTAAATGACAGGACGGTCTTACCTACAAATGACTCTATAAGAAAAGAATTAAACGCTGGTAAAATTGGTTCCGTTATTATTTTTGAAAAAAATATAAGTAAAACAAAGTCTGCAGAGACTCTAAAAAAATTGATTGCAGATCTTCAGACTGAAACTCCTATTCCTCTTTTCGTCACCATTGATGAAGAAGGTGGGAAAGTACACAGACTAAAAGAAAAGTATGGGTTTGTAAAAATGCCTTCCGCCCAATACCTTGGAAATCTTAACAATCCGGATTCAACATTATTTTATACCAGAAACCTCGCAAAAGAGCTTAAAGAACTGGGCATAAATCTCAATTTCGCACCTGATGTGGATCTCGGCCTTAATAAAGAAAATCCCGTAATCTATAAAGTCGGAAGAAGTTACTCTGCAAATCCTCAAATTGTGACTGAACAAGCCTTATTAAGCATTGAAGGGCACCATGAGTTTGGGGTAAAAACCATTTTAAAGCACTTTCCTGGCCATGGAAGTTCTTCTCTGGATTCTCACCTGGGAATAGTAGACATCACCAATCAGTGGAAAATTATGGAGCTCTGGCCATACAGAGATATTATCAGATCAGGGAATTGTGATGCCGTGATGACTGCACATATTATTAATTGCCACCTGGACACTTCATGCCTTCCTGCAACTCTATCCAAACCTATTATCAATGATATCCTGAGAGATTTACTTCAGTTTGACGGAGTTGTATTCTCAGATGACATGCAAATGAATGCCATTAGTAAAAACTATGGACTTGAAAACGCTATAAAACTTTCCATAAATGCAGGAGTCGATATCTTACTTTTTGGTAACAATGTTCACCTTGATGACAGGATTACTGCAACTCAAATCCATAACATCATCAAAAAGCTTGTCAAGTCAGGAGAAATCAAAGAGAGCAGAATTGAAGAGTCTTTCAGAAGAATTATGGCGCTTAAAAACAAAAAGGTAAACTAAATGACGAAGAAAATAATTTTTGTTACGGGTGCCACATCAGGATTTGGAAAAGCAATAGCTGAGAAATTTGCATCCGAAGGATGGAATTGTATCATTACCGGAAGACGCAAAGAAAGACTAAAAGCACTTAAATCAGAACTTGAAGACAGATACAATACCTCTGTTCTGGCTTATGATTTTGATGTAACAGATAAAGATCAGGTATCTTATGTTGTTACTGGCATACCAGAGGAATGGAAGTTTATTGATCTGCTTGTGAACAATGCAGGTGGCGCGATGGGCAGAGACAACTTTGCTGATGCAGATTTAGTTGATTTTGACTTCATGATTGACACTAACGTAAAGGGATTGCTGTATGTATCTAAAGCCATTGTTCCCTATATGATCAGAAAAAACAAAGGACATATTATAAATATAGGCTCTATTGCCGGGAAGGAAGTTTATGAAAACGGAAATGTGTACTGCGCAGCTAAACATGCCACGGATGCCCTTAGCAAAGGTATGCGAATAGATTTACTAAAGCACAATATAAAAGTTACAGCAATACACCCCGGGGCAGCCGAGACAGAATTTTCCCTTGTTCGTTTCAAAGGAGATGAAGATAAAGCTAAAAAAGTTTATGAAGGATATGTGCCTTTACACGCAGAAGACATTGCTGATATTGTTTACTATTGCGCTTCATTACCAGACCATGTATGCATTAATGATCTTGTCGTAACACCGACTGCGCAGGCGAATTCTTACCATCTTGTGAAAAGCGGAAAGCACAAAGCGTAAAGCCGAAGTTTCGCTTTGAGCTTAAATCTTCATTCACACTTAACTTCCTCCTTCCCAATCTTATCCCCAAAGAAGATACTTAACCCCAGCTCCAGATAGATCATATTTTTCACCTCTTCATGAGAATACACGACATAATTGAACCGGGCGAAGGCTCCTACGCCTATCTCTGATTTTTTTATAGGTGCTAAAAAGCCAATTTCCGGACTTATTCCAGGTCTGAATGATTTATTTTTGAAGGCAACAGAGCCAAACCATTTTTGATAGTCCATAACATATAGACCAAGACTTCCACCTGCATATGGTATAAGCAGTTTCCCCTTTACAGGATAATAAAAAGCATTCAGCACTACAGGCAAACTACTCATATACCTGGTCTGGATAGCAGAAACAGTTCCCTTTTCAGTCTGAAAACTCTGACGATCAAGAACAGCTTTTACATTATTCCATCCAATCCGAAATCCCAAGGAATATTCATCTTTAAAAAAATGTCTTAAATCAATATGAAACCCATCGTAATACTTTTTATCTATAAAATCATTGAGTGTCCCAACTGCTTTTCCTGCTGAATAATTGTATAAGAACAAATTTCTGTATTGAGCCATTGTCTCTACATTTACAAGAGTAATACAACAGACCATACAAATCGATTTTAATATACTAGTCCACATTTTATGAAAGTATAAAGTTGAAAGTGTAAAGTTTTAAAATATTGAAAGACAATTTGTAAATCATAAACAAAGTATCAATGATCCATCACTTAGTTAATTCACATTAAACATTGCTTTGAGTTATATCCATTGGCTTTAGGCTAGGCTTTAAGTTTTTAACTTTATACTATCAACTTTATACTTTTAACTTAAAACTTACTTTCCATCCTTTAAATATGGTGATTGCTCAAACAAAACATTAATACCTGTTAACACCCTTTGCGGATTAGCGACAAGAGAATCATTGGCAGAACCGGCAATAATACCATTCCAGATTACATTCAACTTTCCTGCTGATGGCGCATTTTTCAGATCTAGCATATCAATGGTCAGGCTTCCTATATCAAAAGAATAAAATCCAAAATTATCAGGTGCTGAAAATTGATACCCTGGAAAACCAAACTCGCTGGAAGAAGCATATCCAAATACTCCCGGACCAAACAAAGTTGGCGAATAAGAAAGAGGAACGGATTCCTTGAACCTTAAAACAGAAGCAACCACAGCCACATCAGGGTGCTGATCTTTGTTGACTTTTACAAATCCATAATTCAGAAGATTGGAATCAATAGCCTGAATAATCAAATGCTCTGTCAGATAATTTTTCTTAATGCTCATAGTATCTTTTCCAATCTTTTGAAGAGTATCAAGGAGAAAGTATGTTTTATAATCAGAAAAATTAACCGAAGCGTCTCTGTTTGATATATATAGATCCTTTTGAAAAGGCTCCAGATCATTTACAGGGTCAGGATCTTTGCAGGCATTAACCATTAAAAGGATGATGCTTGATAAAAAAAATATTTTCCAACCTGAAAATTTTAAAATCTGCATGAATTGACCTTGCTAAGAATAAATACAACAGGTATAGGGTAAAAGATGTTTATTCTGTTATCCTTTTGCTTTCAATGGGGAATACTTTTCTATAGATTGGTCCAGATCCAGCAGACTTTTATCCCCAACTCTGATTATTCCCCTTAGGGGTCGGTCAAGATCGATAATCACCATCAATACCAGAATCATCAGAACTACCAGGCTGTATGAAAATATAAACTTCCTGTTCTTTTCCAGTCCGCAGCCGAACCCCAGGGTAAATGTACTGATAGTGGCAAGTAAAATCATAAGATAAAGGATGATCTCCGGCACATGATTAAGCTGAACTGCATATCTTTCTGCAGACAAATCAATCATTTCATTTAATGTGCTCAGGAATAATGAGGAGTTCCAGTCATTATTTAATACTGCATTTTTTGAAGCCATTCTCCAGATTTTTAACTGAACAATTTCAGAACTGTCAATAATAGCATTCATCTTATTACGATCGGTAGTGCGATCGTACTTGAGTCTGTATTCCACATACTTTTCAAGGAGAGCGTAAATTTCCGGCTTTATGGAATCCGGCAATACTGAAACCCTGAGATAAGTGGTTCCTATGGCATTAGACTCTTTAAGGACAGCTATTTTTCTGGAATCAAACCTTGAAGCTGCCATTGAAAATGTAAAAGCAAACATAATTCCCAGCAAACCTAAAATACCTCCCTGTATGGCTCCGATATCCTCGTCTTTCCCCCCTTTCCTAACAAATCTTTTGAACCCCAGAAAATAACCTAACTCAAAAAAAATCGTCAGTATAATTACCAACACCAGAGCGATGATCCACTCATCCACATAGTACAAATACTCATGTTGCATATTAAGCCTATTAGCTAATATGCAACATGGTTAATAATCTTTTGTTTGAGCAGAACTACTGACTGATAATAGTCAGTAAACTGCCATTCTGAGTTACATTGAATTTAGGGATATTAGGGCTTGGTGAACCATATAAAAATCTTCCATTAATATCAAATTCACTACCGTCGCACGAACAGATAAAATGATTGGAAATGGATGAATAACTTAATCCGCACCCATCATAAGTACATGAATTTGAAAATGCAATGAAAGAGTTGGAGTAACTCACAATGATTGCACCATTGCTAACTACAGAGCCGCCGGGCATTCTTAATGCTGAATTTGAATTCTCATTCAGATCAAGGGTAAAATTGACATAAGGATTGGGATTGTCTTTCTTGCAGGAAGACAAAATATTTCCGATGAATAAAAATGAAAATGTCAGTATTGTAACTTTAAAAAAATTTAGTCTCTGCATTTTGAATCATATTTGGCTGTAAAGATAACATTAAAACTAAATTTTTATTTCATCCGAACTTCAACGAAATGCAACCAACACCTAACTATTTGATATTTAACAACAACCTTTTTAATCAATAACAGAACAGGACGTTTTTTAATCAGCCTATTATTTTATTCAACCTTATTGCATATTCCTTCTAAAAATCAGAGAATCCATAAGATCTAATCTATTTAACCTTAAAATAGACTTATAACACACCGACCAGAAACAACCAACTGATTAACAATAAGATAAATAAAACATCCTTATTAAAACCCTCCACATCCCATTTTTACTATTCCAATTAAGAAAAATTCTTTATTATCAATCTTAAAATCACCGTGCCTAAAACACTAAAAATTCTTTAATTTGCGATAAATTTGTATAAGTAAAGAGTGCCATAAAATGGGCTAGGAAATCTATTTAATATTCCTGCCTTAAACCTCAGAACAATTTCTTAAAGGAATTTTAGCTGAGTGCCTCTTTCTGTGAAGACACATAAAGTGAATATATAACATAAATCTCAAAATGCTTACGGTAGAAAAAATAGGTGGAACATGTATGACTGCCTTACATGATGTAATGAAAAACATCGTATTATATGGCAGAGAAAAGGAAAACCTTTATAACAGAATTTTTGTGGTTTCCGCTTTTTCAGGAGTAACCAACTGGCTGCTGGAAAATAAGAAAACAGGAGAACCAGGAGTTTACCATCATATTACCCAACAAAAGGACTTCCACAAACCATTGAAGGAAACTACTGAAAAGCTCCAGGAGATCAATAAAAAATACGTTGACCTAGGCCTTGACATTAAACTGGCAGATGAATACATCGCCAATAAAATATCTCAGGCAGAAAAATTCCTTGAGAACCTGGCAAACGTGCTCGCTTCTGGATATGTAAGCAGCGAAAACATTCTTCAGGCTTCAAGAGAGATTCTTGCATCTCTTGGTGAATCTCATTCAGCATTTGTATTTGCAAACATTCTTCAGAAAAACGGAATCAATGCAACTCTTATAGATCTAGGGGGATTTGATGATCACTATCCTTTTACAATAGATCAACGCATTGAGCACTCATTCAAAGATATAGATTTCTCTAAGACCATCTGCGTTGTTACCGGCTATACAAAAGGCACAGAAGGTATTATGAGAGAATTCGACAGGGGATATTCTGAAGTCACTTTCTGTAAAATTGCAGTTGCTGTAAAACCTCAGGAAGCTATTATTCATAAAGAATACCACTTATCTTCTGCTGATCCTAATATCGTCGGAGTAGAGAACTGTATCCCAGTTTGCAATACCAATTATGATGTAGCAGACCAGCTTGCAGATGTAGGAATGGAAGCTATTCACCCGAAAGCATCCAAGCCACTTGAGATGATGGGCATTGACCTTAGAATCAAAAATGCTTTTGAACCTGAACACCCAGGTACTTTAATTACCAGAGAATATATCTCTCCAAAGAAAAAAGTAGATGTAATCACTGGAACTCCTAAAGCTGTAATTATTGAGATCTTTGATCCTCTTATGGTAGGCGCAGTTGGTTCTGACCTTAAGATCATGCAGAAGTTCGAAGCTTATAAAGTCAGCTACATATTCAAAGCTACAAGTGCCAACAGCATTTCTATGGTAATCTGGGAGAAAGATTTCAAACAGAAATTAGTCGATGAATTAGAGAAAGAATATCAGAAAGTAGCTGTTGAAAAAGTAGCAATTGTTTGTATGATCGGTTCCAACATGGATCAGCCGGGAGTACTTGGCAAAGCAGCCCTTGCATTGGCTGAGGCAAATGTAAATATCAAGAGTGCAGGTTTCTCCCTAAGAAAGGTCAACCTTCAATTCATTGTGAACCGTGAAGACTTTAATAAGGCTATCATTGCATTGAATAAAACAATGTTCTTTGAGCCTGCCATTGCTGAGAGCATTAAATAATGCTAAAAGCTTAATGCTAAAAGTTAAAAGTTAAAAAGCACGACCAGTTCAGGTCGTGCTTTTTCATTAGAAAATTTAAAATTTTTTAGAAATTAAATCTTCCATGAAGCTATTCTTCATAAAATATAAGAGGCTTATTCCTGTACTTATTTTAACTGTATTTTCCGTATTATCAGTCGTTACTGCCCTCATCAATATGGTAGAATGGAATGATCATTTTCAACTCACAATAAAGCAATATGCTGCATTCGTCCTTTTGACAATTAATTATATTGCTTTTTTCAAGTACAGAACTTATTACAAATACATTTTGCTCCTTTCCCTATTCTTGGGGTTTTGTAATTTTGTAAATTTTACATCTTATGAAATTACAGGATTTATCAAATTGAATTCAATGAAATTACAATATCAACCCTTTATTTTTTTAGTTTGTCTTATAACTTATCTAATCAATTTTAAAAGAATTAACGAATCTTTAATACAAGCTTTCAAATCTCCTCCTGAAACTGCTGCAAAAAAAGAGATAGTAGAATATGCAGAACAAATTGAAAAATTCAAAAAGCTTTATTCCGGTTTTTCAGATGAACAACTACAATCGATTATTAGGGAAGGGAGACACATCAAAGAAGCAATAAATGCGGCAAGGCAAGTTCTAAATGAAAGGAAAAGTCTGCATGATAAGTTAAGCTGAATTCCTTTTTTAATTTACTCTTTCCCTTTACTCTTTCGCTTAATCAAAAATCTTTGAATATAATGCATAACATCCGGAGGAGTTGGAACAATCAGATCATATTTTAATGCAACAAGCTTTAAAATATATGTTGAAATGACTCCTATCGTTTCACTTATGATTATTTCAAAACCAAATAGTTTAATAAATATCATATAAATTATTCCCCCAAAAAGTGATGCAAGGGTATGCGGATGGCCTGGCAATAGAATTATCGGAGTTTCCCTTGACAATACATCTCTCAACAATCCGCCACCGGTAGCCGTAATTACTCCAAGAAATAGTGCAGGTAATACGGACAGATCATTAAGAAATGCACGCTGCATTCCTGCTATTGTAAAAAAACCAAGGGAAAAAGCATCTACATGCCAGATTACCTTTTGTAACCGGTCTATTAACGTTCCAAAAAACATCCCTATAAATGTCGCTGACAGAATAGTTATGAGATAACTTTCATACTTAATTACCAAAGGAGGGCCATCACTTATCAGAACATCTCTTAGGATACCTCCACCTACCCCGGATGCTATCCCGATAATCATCACTCCAACAATATCAAAATTTCTCCTGAGGGCATGCAACACACCGGAAAGGCAGCCCGATGCAATTGCGAGAAACTCTATTACAATAAAGCTTTCTTTCCACATCCTCTTATGAGGTTTTAAAATAATATCCCAAAAAATAAATCTTCAATCAGCGAAATGGAATCAGGACCCTCCTGATATTTTTCATTAACCTTATAATCGAATCTTGGTTAGATATTCATTCAAAATCTTCCATTAATACAAAATTTACCCTTATTAAATGAAACGAAGCAATCAGATTTATACATTTGCTTTAATCCAAAACATATTATAACCATTCAATTAATTGCCCTTCAAAAGGGAACTTATATTTCTCCTTAAAATATTTAATCCATAAATCTACACTACTGAACCCTACCTTTCTGGCTATCCCTTCTACTCTTTCATGGGATAACCTTCTGCCATCCAGTTTAAACAAAAAACTTCCTTCATGTTCTTCAATTCTAAGGTCCCAAACATTTTTACAAATGGCATCTCTTAATTTGATCGCATGTCTTGTCCTGAGACCGGTATACAGTTGTAATTTCTCTCCCTTGTTAAAAGGATGTTTCCTCATCTTTCTTATTGTAAAGTTTTTTGAACCGTCTTTCACAGACTTTACAAATTCGGATCTGGCGAAATTAATGAGTGTCATAAGCCTGGGCTTTTGAGGTTATATAAATTATAACTAAACACCATAATCTATCGTTCAGCAAAAACAGGAAAGGGAATTTTGCAATTTCCCTTTCCATCATTTTTTAGAATAAATAAGTTATTCCTGCCTTTACAAATAAGGGCGTTCCAGGAGTAAAGTGAATTTCTGTAACAGGCTCATTCTCGCCTCTCAATCTGGATTCAGTGGCAAACTGGGCCTCTTTCCATTTTTGATTAAACAGGTTCTCTGCAGATAAGTAAATTTGAAACCTGTCTGTAGTATAGTTCACAACCGCATCCATAATAAAATATCCCTTAGCTATAATAGAGTTATCCTCTGCTGCGGGCCTTTCTCCAAGATAGCGATATCGAAGGCTGGCACTAAAGCCTTTAAAGCTTCGAATACTAAGTCCTGCAATACTTGAGAATTTGGGAGCTAAAGGCAGATAACCTGTTTCATCCGAATTATCAGTAAGTCTTGACTTGCAATAATTAAAATCAAAATCAAAAAACAGCCATTTATTCAATTGTCCTCTTGCACTGAGATCAAGACCATACCTACGGCTTCTTCCTTCTGAACCTATTGTGCCATCGTCACCCGTATAGGTATACTCGGTATCCATGATGAGAAACCACCATGCAGCATTGATAAGGATCCTGTTTCCAACTTTCAGATTGGTACCAAAATCAAGTCCATAAGCAGCCGGAATTTTATTATGAACGGAATCCATTATAGCGACTCTTGTATCATTGGAGTGAAATCCTTTGCCTGCACTCAGATATAACTGAGCTCCTTGTGAAAGATTATAATACAGGTTTACCTTTGGACTGAAGACATTCAAATTCCTCGATTTTCCAAGAGTATCTGAGAGCCTGTCATTATATCGAAAAGTAAAAGCATCATATCTTAGACCAAAATTCAGCGTAATTCTGGAAGAAAGGTAAAATGACTGATCAATAAATACATTGGCATTTGTTTCATCAATGTCTCCTTTTTTAATATCACTAAGGACTCTTCTTTTTACGCTATGAGCTAAACCAATGTCCCTGATATTATCATCTCTAAGGCCAACACCTGCAATGGTGGAAGCTTTCAGTCCAAGTATCTCATAGCTCTTTGAATAGGCACCATTGTATCCGAATATATTTCTTTCTTCATACTGAAAGATTTCATCTCCATTTAGTGAATCATCTTTAAAGAACGTAAAATTCGAATACAGATTGAACTTATAATTTATTCCGTATAACTGATTTCTGATAACTGCGCCATCATTCAGCGTTTTTACCAAGGTAAGATTGGCATTGCTTCTTGATGTATTACCTCCTTCTGTGGGATCAATAGCACCATACCAGGATATGAGTCCGCTTCTGACAGCCCTCTCAGGAATTTGACCCGAAGCATCCCAGCGACTTGAAAATGTGGACAAAGAAAGACTAAGACTTGTAGAACTATTCAGATCCGTTGTGTACTTACCCATAATATTCAGACGATCAAAGTTCTGAGGAAAATCAAAATAACCCTTTGCAGTCACAAACTCAGATGCCAGATAGGCGTTCTGTCTGAGAGAGTTTGTCGAATCTGCCTTATCAAGCAACTTAAGCATCGCCAGCCCTCTGTATGTATTAAAGCTGCCTGCCTCAAACTTGACAACATTTTTTTTCAGATAATTTAAAGTCTGAAACCGGACAGCCCCTGCCGTATTGAAATTACCGATCTTTGTATCATAAGGGCCTTTGGAAAAATCCATTCCTTCTACAGTTTCTGGAATTACAAAATGAAGGTCTGCATACCCCTGACCGTGAGCCTGTGAGACCATATTAACAGGCATGCCATCAACAGAGATGGCTATATCTGTACCGTGGTCCACATCGAAGCCCCTTATGAATATCTGTTCTGCTTTTCCTCCTCCGGCATGCTGAGCAATGAACAAGCCCGGAACAAGTCTTAAAAGGTCCTGAGTGGTTTGGGTAGGTCTTAAACGAAAGTCTATTGCATTGAAATAATTTACTTCTTTTCTTGGAGATACAGTAATCTGATCTATCTGAAGAAACCCTTCTTCCATTTTAATAGTTACAAATCTTGTTTCATTCTCATTCATCACTATTTCCTGAGTTTTCGATCTGAAGCCAAGCATGGAACATTCAAGATTGTAAATGCCGGTTTCAAGTCTTCTGAATTCAAAAGCTCCCTTTTCATCGCTTAATAGCATAGTATTATTTTCTCTCAGTATAATTATTGCTTTACTAAGAGGCTCTCCGCTATTAGAATTAATTACCCGACCTCTGATGATACCATGAGCAAAAGCAGAAAACGTCAGCAAAATGAATATTGCTGTAAGACATATAAACTGTTTCATTGTAATTTAATTAATGATAAGAATATAATTCTCCCTATCTCCATTAGAAGAATGGATAGAGCTTGATGATCCACATGGACCATTATTAAGTTCCGGACAAATCAACACCAGAGTTTTAAAAACACCACAACAGTTTAGTATTTGTCCCGAATTGACAGGCTATAGAAGGATAAATTCAGGGGGAGGCGAAGGTGGAATCTGAAGATATGTTAAAAAGAAATTATTGTTTCCTGACAAATAGTTTCCATTAACATTTCCAATGATATCAAAATCATATTGATAGCAGACACCCGGATACCATTGAATCTTGAATATTTTTTTGTCTCCTCGTTTTCGATTTGGAGGAGATGTTTCATCTTTCTGATCTTCCAATCCAAAATGTTCCAGGACATCATGGTCTTTTGTATCATCACAAGCTTTCTTTAACTCATTATAATTATCTATAGAATCAGTATGATGGTGATGTCCCTCTATCGAGTATTGATAATCATAACCTTTTGAACTTTGATCAGATCCATGATGAAGATGAATGTGGGTGTGACTGTGAGAGTGAAACGGATTAGGAATTTGATGCAAAAGACTATGCATGCTCCTAAGCGTATCCTTGCACGATATTACAGCTATACAACTGATGATCAGAAATATGGAAATATAACTTTTCAAAAACCCATTATACTTAAGTAGTAAATATACACTACCTAAGTAATAGTAAAAAAAATAAATTCAATTAATTTTTCACTGAATGAGAAAAAAAATTTATTACATTAAAAATCAACCGAAAATAACTAAATCAAAAAGAAACCAACATTTAAATTCATAAAATAAATCACTTAAGTAAACAATAAAAAAGGTATGTTAAACTCCTCAACATACCTTATAAATTTATCAATATTAATAATATTATCTTTTCGCCTTAGCCGAGAATACATTTAATCCAAGGTTGTCAGAAATCATTTCAATAGCTTTTTGAGCTCTTACACTATTTCCGGCTTCATCCAATGGAGGCGAAAATACCGCGATACCCATTACCCCTGGCACCACAGCTATAATTCCTCCACCTACACCACTCTTACCCGGAAGCCCCACAGAGAAAAGCCATTCTCCAGTTGTTTCATATAGTCCTGCGGTACTCATTACAGAAAGTACTTTAGGGACATACTTAGGTTCTAATACTTTTTCCTTTGTAATAGGATTAACCCCATTATTAGCAAAAGTTGCCGCCATAATAGCCAGATCTTTAGCATTGACGCCGATAGAACATTGCTTAGTATACAACTCAACTGTTGTCATCGGATTATCATACATACGACCATAAGATTCCAAAAGAAGCGCTATAGCCTGATTATGTTGATTGGTCGCCATTTCAGATTTAAACAGCTCGTCTATCACTTTAAGATCTCGACCAGCAAATTTATTAAAGTTATCCATGATAAATTTCCATTTATCTTCTTTGCTTTTAGCATCGATAATACTGTTTGTCGCCATCGCTCCTGCATTCACAAATGGATTAGATGGCTTCTGCCCTTCAAGTTCAATTGCAGTAACCGAATTAAAAGGCATTCCTGTAGCATCCACCCCGATACTATCTTCAATTTTATCGCTTCCCTTCTGTTGCATAGCCATGGCAAGGACAAAAGCTTTTGAAATAGACTCAATTCCAAACTCAAACTTTGTATCTCCTACTTCATAGACTTTTCCGTCTGCTGTCACAATCGCAATACCATATAAATCAGAATTCACATTTTTCAGATAAGGAATGTAGTCAGCATTCTTTCCTCCTTTCTCTCCCTTAAATTCTTTATGAGCCTGATTGATCACCTTTTCAATCTCTTTAGGAGACTGAGCAAATACATTAGGCAGCATAAATGCTGAAACCAGCAGCAATCCAGTAAACTTCTTTACAAGGCCTGATTTGGCCTTATTTTTTCCCTTTTGGGTATTCATCTTTTCCATATACAGAGATTTAATGAAATAATCTTTTTACAAAAACATAACTTATAAAGATTGGCATTATCAAAGTTATTACCTAGTTAACCTTGATCTATTAAGATGGTTTTCAGAACTTATAGTTACCCGAAAACTGAATCCTTGAATTTTCCCCCTTTCTATTATCGATATCTTCTCTCATTCCATACTGGTACTCAATACCTATCTTAACATAGTCAACTGGATAATATGTAAAATTGGCTATACCATAAGCCCCGTTTTTATAGTTAGTTCCTGGCTGAGAAGAAAAGGTATTTGAATGCAGATAAGAATAACCAATAGCAGAACTAAATTTATCACTCCACCACCAGTCATAGAAAAGAAATCCTCCATAGGCAGGCAACAGTTTATAATTACCATTTGGTGCTACAACAGCATCCAGCGTCTGTACTCCAAGATCATCAAAATACTTCCCTATTCCTTTGCCATATGTAGCTTCAAATACTATAGCATTTCTTTTGAATATCTCCCAATAACAGGAAAAATTGAAACCATACCCCCATAATGTCTTTGATTTGTCATTATCCTTAAGACTTACTGGATGTAATAAACCTGTAAGTTGAATATGACTAACATGCCAGGTGTAACGAAAATTAATAACTCCATCAGGGAATAGACTGCGTGAGGAAAATCTTATTGAATCAGCTATTGAAATCTGACTACCGGGAGATTCAGCAGAAACTGCAAGTGTTGCATTTCTGCCAAGAGGAGCTGTATATTTAATTTGCGGCTGACGTAAAAAAGGCATGGAATTAGGTCCCCAATATTCAAAGACATTAGGGAACACATCTATGTCCATAAAGTTTGTCCAATATTGTCCTATAGAAACACGACCAAGTGTACCAAGAGCATGACGTATGTGAAAAGTCGTTGCTCCATTAGGTGCAAAAAGGTCAAATTCAAAATGGGTTTTAAGATCCCCCATTTCGGTTTTGGTCGTGGTTTTTGAAGTAAACCTTGTTTGTCTGATTCCAAAATATGTTTCCCCTACACTTGAATTCGGAACAGGAATTGTAGAAGGTACCATCGCATCTTTGTACGGACCAGACTGCCTGAAACTATGGATAAAATCGCCCTGGATATAACCACTGATTTCCATTACTGTTTTTTCAGTATTCAATTTTAAACGGCTTCCATATGTACCACCCTCCAGGTTTCTTCTGGATAGTCCATTTGGGATACCCAAAACAGAAGTTAGTCGTGCAGCCGCTGTATCAAACCTCACTTCAAGTCTTTTAACACGCCTTTCTAATGTATCAATTTTTACATCAGTATCCTGAGCAAATGCTCCATAGAAATGGGTATACATGAATACTAACACAAACAGAATTTTGGTCCTGCATATATATATTCTTCTCATAGAAACATTGGTCAGTTTCGAGGCTAACAGTCATCACAAAAAAATGTTACCGCAAACTACATAGCATTATTCCTCTTTTTCCTTAGACATCAAACGCAGTATAACATGTATTTAAATTTTCAGTTTGTACAGGAATAGTTAAGGTTTATAAAATCTGAAATTGGAAATCGAATTCCTATCACCAATCATATGCCCATATGTTATTCATCTCAGATTTTTCAAGTCTTGATTCCATCAAAAAAAGTTTGAAAGAACTAATGACAAAAAATAAAACCATTGTATTCAATCAAATAGTATATGGATAAAGCAAGATTCCAGGAAACTGTAGCTATCCTTTCTGCCATGATTATACCGGTTGTATTAATCATGGCAACACTAAGTCTGATATTATCTACAAGCACAAGATCAGGAAAAGTAATTGACAGAGTTAGGGAGTTATTAAAGATGATAAATCCTGACTATAATAATCAATCAGGAAAAAAGGATTTAGATGAAGAAATGCACCATACTTTAGACGTCTTACGCATGATGGCAATCCGTTCAAAATTTCTTCAGCAAAGCTTGTGGTTTCAGTACTTAGCACTTTGTGATTTCTTTGCTACAAGTATTTTTCTTGCAATAATCAAACTCACTCCTTTAAATTTTTACGCAGTTCCTCTGGTATTAGGATTGATAGGAATTGTTCTTTTGTTTGGAGCAAGCATTATGCTTGTATTTGAATCCAGATATGCGGTCAGAGCTCTAAACAAAGAATTAAAGATTGCATTCAAAAAATTTGATGCACTTTGATTTAACATCTGAAATGTAACTTATGCATATCTAATATTCTCAATTAGCGCACTATTACTTCATACATTAGGCTTGCCACTCAGATCAATGCCTCTTCTTCTTTTCACATAAAAAATCAAAAAGGGAAGACCGGTAAAAAATACAGTTCCTGAAATCACCATCCCAACATATGTTGAAGGACTTCCTATTGGAAGCTGAGACGGAGGCACAAATGCAAGCACAAAAGAAAATAATACTGCTAGAAAACCAACACCTGCAACTACAAACATCCCTGTATTCCCACCAGGAATTTTATATGAACGCGGAAGATTTGGTTGTGTATATTTTAATCTTATAGCGGCTGCATACATCAACATATACATGATCAGATAAAGGCCAACAGTAAGCACTGTCAAAAGGAAGAAAGCTACATTCACATCTTTCATAATAATATATAAAGAAGCTAGTATAGTGACAAATATTCCCTGAAGATATAGTATCCCCGTTTGAATCCCCTTATTATTAATCCTGCTCATCATATCTGGCAGTATTCTGTCTTTAGCGGTAACAAGAAGGCCCTTACTTGGACCGGAAAGCCAGGAAAGAACACTTGCTATTGCGCCAAAGGTTACTAACAATCCGGAAATATAAGTCAGCCATCCCAGTTGAAATTGATTAAAGATTTTATAAAAAGCCTGCATCAATCCAGACTGTACGTTAATTTCTTTTCCGGGAATTACTGCGCCAACGGATAATGCGCCTAAAGTAAAAATGGTGAATATGATCAATGCAGCAAGCAACATAGCCTGCGGAAATTGCTTTGCAGGATTTTTCAATTCGTTTGCATGCACTGCCTGCGACTCTACTCCTGAAAATAGCAATACTATTCCTGCAAGAAATGCGACGTCAGTAATACCTCTAAAATAAGGTAAGATACGAGGTTCTGCTTTTCCGTTAACCACCTTGGCAATATTTGCATCATTAGGATCTGGATGCATAAATGCAATGTCTTGGCCCATTAATATCCAGGTAACTCCAAATCCAATAAT
This sequence comes from Sporocytophaga myxococcoides, assembly GCF_000775915.1. Lineage (NCBI taxonomy): Bacteria > Pseudomonadati > Bacteroidota > Cytophagia > Cytophagales > Cytophagaceae > Sporocytophaga > Sporocytophaga myxococcoides. The sequence continues at coordinate 21,987 of NZ_BBLT01000016.1, read as the reverse complement.
CAATAATCCAGGAATAACTGTACCTAAAATAAATCCATAACTTGTTACTTTTTGAATTACAGATGAACCTCTGAAAACAATGAAAGTTGCCACCCAGTATATAAAAATTGAAAACAGCCCTACGAACGTTCCATCAGTTGCTAAATCCGGTCTACCTATAGCATAGGCGAATGCTCCTGATGCAAAGCCAAGTACTGTAGGATACAACACTATTGTCTGTGCCCATTCCAGCCATATGGCAATAAAACCTGTTTTCTTATTAAATGCTTCTCCAATCCATGTATAAACACCACCTGGTCTGTTTCCAAAGGCCCCTCCCAATTCTGCAGAAACCAGAGATACAGGAATCAAAAACAAAAGTGTTGAAAAACCTATGTAAAAAAACATTGTTAATTCTTCCTTAGCCATCACTGGTAATCCCCTTAGACTTAATACGCATGCACAAGTCATCATTGAAATTCCAAAAGTAGTAATAGTACCCTGCTTAACAGGAATCTCATGTTTTTTTACATCTGAACCCTCATCCTTAAATTTAAACATATGATATTTTATTAGTGAAGGAAAATCCGACTGGCGATTCTTATAAAGTCGAAATTATCAGATATTCAACAAGGCAGGTAAAAAAATGTTTTAAGCTTAAATTTTACATCAAAAATAAAGTATTCGTTCTCCAAAACTGCAGAACGAATACAATAAATAATAAATATTCAACCTTAGGAATGGTTAAACCCACCGGCTTCTTCTCTTGTCATTTGTTTTAAAACAGGATGTGCTTTAAAGAAATCAACTGAACGATACATATCGTCCAGCAAAAGATTAGCAAGATCATGAGTAAATCCATGCCTCACCAATATTCTTTGAATCACTATATCCTGAGCATTTGCAGGCAAGGAATAGGAAGCAATCTGCCATCCTCTTGCTCTAAGCTTCTCAGATAGATCATATAGGTTATAACTTGTATTCAAACCATCCTTGAGCTTATAGCAACATCCTGGCAGCCCTCCTCTTCCATCATAAATCATTTCTACAAGATTAGATTTTGCTATCTCTTCAGCAAGGTAGATTCCAGTATCTAAGCATGATTGATGGATTCTTCTATACCCCTCTCTCCCTAACCTGAGAAAATTATAATATTGGGCAATGACCTGCCCTCCCGGTCTACTAAAGTTCAAAGCAAATGTAGGCATGTTACCACCAAGATAGTTAACGTTAAATATCAACTCTTCAGGCAAATCCTGTTTCTCTCTCCAAACTACCCATCCTACCCCCAATGGAGATAAGCCATGTTTATGACCGGAGGCATTGATCGATTTAACCCTCGGTAATCTGAAATCCCAAAGCAATTCCTTATAAAGAAATGGAGCCACGAAGCCTCCACTTGCCGCATCGACATGTATTGGTATATCCAATCCCGTATCTTTTTGCAACTTATCAAGAGCTTCACATACTGCTTTAACATCTTCAAACTGAAGCGTAAAGGTTACACCCAATGTTGGCACCACACCTATCGTATTTTCATCGCACCTTTTTAATACTTCTTCAGGAGTCATTAGTAATCTTCCATGCTCCATAGGTATTTCCCTTAATTCAACCTCGAAATACCTGGCAAATTTATGCCAGCAAATCTGGACTGGTCCACAAATAAGATTAGGCTTATCAGTGGGTTTACCCTGAGCCTGTCTTTTGGCTTTCCACTTCCATTTCATAGCCAATCCCCCTAACATGGCAGCCTCACTAGATCCAGTAGTTGAACACCCAATTGTATTGGCCGCATCAGGAGAGTTCCATAAATCAGCTATCATAGCCACACAACGTGACTCTATTTCTGCAGTCTGAGGATATTCATCTTTATCAATCATATTCTTATCCGCTGCTTCATCCATCAACTTATGAATTTCAGGGTCCAGATAAGTCTGACAGAAAGTTGCCAGATTTTGCCTTGAATTACCATCAAGCATTAATTCATCATGTACCGCAGCATATGCAACCCTTGGATCATGTTCTTCCTCGGGTATCCTGTATTTCGGCATTGATACACCAAGATCAGGAGACGCATAAATATCATCTAACAAGCTACTGCGATGATCATCTTTTTGATATAAAGCCATATTTTTTTTAAAATTCTTCCCTTTAAAAATAAGGCGGTTAAATATTAAATTGTTCTTCACAAGGGAGTTCCTCCATAAACAAAAACAGGCTGCATCTCTGCAACCTGTTTTCATTTAATCAACATCAATAAAGATCATTGCTGAGGGAAGTCTTTGAACCCTTTCTTAACAACCTTATTTATTTCTTTATCCTGCTTTTTGGATTTATTCTTAACTTCTCCGGCGCCATATACTCTATAAACAAGTTCATTTGTCTGAGCATCTTTTACGTCAATCATCAGGGTTCCTTCGTTATAAGTGTTCTGCCAGAATTCATCATAAGAATCTGCCCACCAGCCATCGGCTACATATATACCAGGACCGGCAAAACCAGGGCCCGCATCTTCCAGCTCAGTTTTCTCCTGAGCTCCGGCTGTATAAGAAATTACCAAATCAGGATTATTATCATCTCTTTTTAAACCTTTTGCTGTTAACTCTGATGTTACTGCATCATCAACCTTGTTATCCATGATGGTATTATTGGTTTCTGTCTTTCCCTGATCTATAACAGTTCCGGGTTTAAAACCAAAGGTTTTAAACTGACTAAAATCAGCGTTAGGATCTTTATCGGACGATATTTGAGCGAATACACTTGCTACGCAAACAACCAGCATTCCAAACGTTAAATAAACTTTATTGAATATACTTCCCTTCTTCATAATTATCATTTTTAGAGCTACTGCTCGCTTTGAAAACTGGTAATAATTTAAATTCGTTTAGTAAACAATTTTAACAAAACAAATCTTAATATAACCACTTCAATTTATCAATTCAAAATCAGACAATATCATTAAAATCAGACTAGAATCTCAAAGCAAGCTGTCCGGAAACAGCACTTATTTTGTATTTAAAAAAACCATTTACATTTTCTTCAGGAACCTTATTTACATCTGCCACCAGGTAATGATAGTAGAATGAAAGACCTAAATTTTCTATCGGATAAATCTCTATTCCTGGTCTTACTTCCCAAACTTTAAAATCCCAATCATCTAAACTAAGTTGAAAATAGTCTCCAACTCCTCTCAGAACAACATGTTTTCCAAGGTTAACCAAAGCATGTACACCTGGCAGAGGAACAGGAGCCCAATACTGTTTCGTAACGCCGTAACTAAAACCATTTAAATGTGCTTCAGCCTTACCATATACTCTGAATGCTTTAGCACCAAGTAAAACACCTGCTTCCCATAGAGGAGTTTTAACAATAGAAAATCTATATTCCAATCCATAAGAGGTAAGCCTGAATTTCGCATCAAGGCCTGAGTTTACATAAAATGTAGTATCTCCATAAGATATGTTCCTGTCAAGCACTAAGGATTTTTTTCTTGAAAGATCAAAAAACGAAGCAGCGATCTGATGTCGCTTTCCTATTCTGAAGATCACGTCAGCTCTTGGGAAAAACTTATTTTTACTTAAATCAAAATCCCTTTCAAGGTCAATTTCAGTCCCTTCAAGTTCAGGTGAATTCAGTTTTACAGTAGCATTATTGTAAGCCCAGAATCCACCTAATTGTACATTAAGAAAGTAATCATGAAATCCATCGTCCTTCCCTTTAGATGCAGACTTATATGTTAAACCAACAGGGGCATTATCCTTCTTCTTTTTTTTATTTCCAGGTAATTCATCTCCTGCAAAAGAAACAGACACACTTGGCAAAAATATAATTAATATAAGCAATAATGTATTGTTATTAGTTTTCATAGTATTTTGATAAAAGACAGGATTTACAGGCTTTTCAAAAGGATAACATTACCCAATTTATGTTTGTTTAAAGCCGATAATTTCTCCATCTTATAGTTTTTCATAATGCGGTTAGCTTCCTTGTATTAGTAAAAACTTTCTTGGTAGCCTCAGTGTAGTTTTTTAACTAGCCCTTTATACTTTTTAAGCCTAAGAATAAAATATTTGATTATCAGAGCATCATCAACAATATTAGCCCTCTGAATTATGAGAAACTGGTAAGGCAGAATTAAAACCTGAATCATTTCCTGAATTAAACGGTGTTGTTGACTTTTATCCAAAAACAATGCAGTTGAAATATTGATTTCAGGACATACTGATAGCATAGGTAAAGATGAAGCGAACCTCGTTCTTTCTGAAAACAGGGCTAAAGCAGTAGTAGATTATCTTATATCAAAAGGAATCCCTAAGCAACGTCTTGCAAATAACGGCTTTGGTGAGCCTGTATCGTTTACTTCCAATGATACTGATGAAGGAAGGGCACAAAACAGGAGAGTTGAGTTTACTATAGTTAAGCAATAATCTTTTACTAACAGTGAATAAATTCTACCTGCTAAATTGGTTTCTGTTCTCTGTTTTTATCCCTCCAGTTCAAGACGGCCTTTATTTCGCTATAACTATAATTTTCTCCCAGCCTGTCTTTATATAAAGCAGTCCTCATATCTCCCATTTCCTCAATTACAGCAACTATATCTTTTATCTTATCTTCCTTTACAATTTCACCGACAGCTACCTCGCCAGTAAGAATAAATGAAGCAAGGTGACCTTCAATAGTGCTAATATTAAGACCTCTTTCTTCTGCTATTAGCTCTATTGACTTGCCCTGTCTGAACAATTCAAGACTTAATCTGTGTGTATCTCCTTTTTTTGCCTTCACCCCGGGCAATTGTATCATTGACTTTTCCTTCTCGACCTCATGTCTATTTTTCCCAGATAGCTGCACTTCCTTTAACAGAACACCAGGATCAGATCCGGTGGCTAAACCTGTCGTCAGCTGCATGGCTTGCTCAAGCTGGTAATTCTTTCTTTTTATCAAATCAGATACTTCATTAAGATCCTGTAGGTATTGCTTTACCTTCTTCAGGTTTTTCACATTTTCATAATGTTGTTCAAGAGGTATAACAAGCTCATTTTTTATAGTATCTAAAAAATATTTTCCTGCAGCATCTACTCTTTCCTTCAAACATGTATATTTATCATCAGATGCTGTCTTCAAGAGTTGCTCCATTTGTCTTACAAATTTTTCGGAGACAACTTCCATAGCTTTTGCCTTCTCTAAAAGACGTTTTGCTAATTCAGTAGCTTCATCCAGAAAAGTCAATCTTCTGTCAAACATACTTGTATGAAACTGCTCCATGACATCGGAAAGTGAAGCAAAATTGAATACCTCAAAAAGTTTGGCATGTACATATTGCTTCTCCCCATCTTTTAGATCCTGGTGCAGACTCTGTTCATCCCGCTCCAACAAAGAAAAGTTGAGCGCATGCTGGTCTGTATTGATAGAATCTATCCTTATTTTTGAATAAAGGACTAATCCTTCCAATGAGGTCAGACGGCTCAATGCTACATAAACCTGTCCGGGAGCAAATGATTCTCCCGCATCTACTATTGCTTTTGAAAAGGTTAATCCCTGACTCTTATGAATTGTAATGGCCCAGGCAAGCCTTAACGGATATTGAGTAAAAGAACCTAAAACCTCCTCTTCTATCGCATCTGTCTCTTTATTGTAGTTATAGCGAACATTATTCCATGTCTCTTTCTCTATTTTGATTTCATCACCAGTAGCAGAAAAGCTGACATAAATGGTATCTTGTTCCAGCTTGCTTATTATACCTAATTTGCCATTGTAAAATTTTTTATTTTCTCCTTTATCATTCCTGATGAACATTATCTGAGCTCCTTCTTTAAGTAAAAGCTCCACTTCTGCAGTCACCGTTTTTTCATTAAAGTCTCCTTTGATTTCAGCTTTATAGATATGCTTTTCAACATCAAGTTTATTCAATTCTCTCTGGTTGATCTCTTCTGCTTTCCTGTTATGAGTTGTAAGCGTAATATACTCGTCCTGTTTTTGTGGCTTGAATTCGGGGCGGTAATAACTGTTTAGCAAATCAAGATCTTGCTGAAGCACCTGATCATTTCGAAGTCTGTTCAACAGGTCAATAAAAACTTCATTTGTCTGGCGATATATTTTCTTTAACTCAAGATATTGAGGAGGTGCTGTTCTCAAAACATGTGAATCGAAAAAGAAAGGACTAGTGTAAAACTTTTTAAGTATTGCCCAATCTTCTTCTTTGATAACCGGAGGCAACTGTAAGAGATCACCGATAAAAACTAATTGTACACCTCCGAATGGCGCATTGGTCTTTCGCACTTGCTTTAATATTAAATCTATAGCATCCAGCAAATCACTTCTAAGCATGGAAACTTCATCAATGATAAGCAATTCTAGCTCAAGCAATAACCGTCTTTTCATTCCACCGAACCTAAGTTGTTTTAACAGCATTTGGTGATTAAAAAAATTACCTTCAGGCATTTCTCTGTTACTTCCAAGCGGTAAAAAGCTACCAAAAGGAAGCTGGAAAAATGAATGAACCGTAACCCCTCCTGCATTGATGGCCGCAATGCCTGTTGGTGCTACTACTGCCAGTTTCTTATGAGAATGCTGCTTTATATGTTTGAGAAAAGTAGTTTTCCCTGTTCCGGCTTTTCCGGTAAGGAAAATATTCTGAGAGGTATTATTGACAAATTGTACAGCCAATTCAAACTGAGGATTAGTTGAATTTGCATCTTTCATAGCTGATGTTTATTTAAAATGAATATGCTAAGGTCTTAAATGTAATGTAAAAAGCAAAAAAATGATGAGAAGAAATGAAGGAGATCAAATACTTGGAAATAAAAAATTGGGATAAACTATTAAAGTCCTTTTAATAATAATTAAAAATTACCCATCAATAATAATCAAATTCTAAGGACCTTCTCTTTCTATACTTCGTTCCACTTTTAGAATTCATTTTTGCAAGAGCAATTCTTCTTTTTTCAGCAAGCTTCTGTCTCTTTTCTTTTTCGCTTTCATTTTTATTCAACACTCTGGTTGTTTCTTTTACATGGTAATTATTCTGCAGATCCGACAACTCCCTTTGCCTCCTATAACTCAGAGAATTACCTTTATACTGCTCTTTAATACAAGAACAAAAACACATTGCTATCAGGCATAAATAGAATGAAAAGCTTTTCATAAATCTATCTGTCAACAGTAACACTTCCTTGCTCTTTAAAAGGTCCTTTATACCGCTCTGACAATCCTTCATAGTATAAAATCCATGGATAAACCCCATTAGGCATAGGTTCTCCTAAATACGTACCATCCCAGGCTTCCGTTGGATCTTCAGTATAAAAAATTATCTCTCCCCATCTGTTAAAAACAGTAAATTTATAGGCAGTAAAATACTTACCAAAAGTCTTAAAAACATCATTTATATCATCATGATCAGGAGTAAATATACCTGGAACAAAAACCCTTGGAGGACAAATATCTACAACTTTTATACTGTCCAGATTTGAACAGTTGAATTCATTAAAGACTTGCACATAATACATTCCTGGCTGATTTACAACCTCTTGCTTTTCAGTATTTCCGGACTTCGTCCAAAGATAACGATCAGCAGGACCACCATCAAGTACAACCTCCTTCTGAGTCTCCATACAAAATTCAACCATATCCTTTACCTGAGGTGTCGGTTTGGAATGAAAAGATAAATTGACCTCATCATATCTAAAGCACGCCCCCAACTGATATCTCACTTTGTAAAGACCTGGTTCGGTTACTGTTATAGAAGAGGTAGTGTATTGCAAACTGGTATTTTCCTTTTCCCAACTAAAGCTTGCTTCGCCTAAAACCGGAATATTGGAAGGCTGAGCATTCAGCGTTATCTGATCGCCTATACAGGCATTTCCATTACCTAATGTTATATCAGGAACAGGGTAAATAGTAACATTCACAGAGTCTGTATTAGAACAACCTGAATTCCCACTTGTTGTAAGAATAAGTCTCACAAATCCTGCACTTCTATCTTGTGCAGAAATTATATAAGAAGCATTCAGGTCAGAGGTATCCGGAAGAAAAACTCCTGATCCTGACGTCGTCCAGCCTCCTCCGGTTGCATTAGTAATATTTCCGGAGAGATTAATCTGATCAGTATCAACACATACCATTTGATCTTCAATTGTTTGTGCTAAAGGAATAGGAGTTATATATAAATTTGCCGTATCTATTACTTGTCTGCAGGTATTAGCTAAAATTGTCTTGTAGTAGATTTTAACCAAACCATTGTCCTTATCCTGATCAGAAGGATAATATACCGTTATTGTTGTATTAGGGTTAGAAAAAACACCTGTACCTGTAGAATACCAGGTAGCCCCGGAAGCTATGGTATACCCTCCGGAGAATGCAATTGCATCCACATCACGACAAACTGCCTGATCAGCACCTGCGAATACATCCGGCAATGGGAACACTGATACTAGTAAAGTATCTTCTACAGGCTGACATAAACCGTTTCCTGTAGAAGTCACAATAAACCTTATAGGACCTGCTGAATAATCGGCAGCAGAAAAAGTATAAGTATTATTTAAAGAAGATGCTGCAGAATGAGTGCCCGTTCCAATTGTAGACCACAGCCCTCCACCAGCATTGTTTACAGTAGCATTAAGCATAACACTTGTCTGATTAGGACATATAAGTTGATCTTCCCCTGCATATATAACAGGTTTGGGAGTAATAGTAACTAACATGCTGTCGACTCTTGGGAAACAATCTCCATTACCAGTTGTAGTAAAATATAGCTGAACCTTTCCTGATGCAATATCAGTATCGGATGGATAGTAAGTCACATTCAACAGTGTAGGATCCGGTGAAATACTTCCGGTTCCGGAACTTGACCATATACCTCCTGCAGCATTCGCTACAGTTCCATTTATATTAACAGAAGGATTATCAGCACATACGACTTTGTCTGTTCCTGCATCTATTACAGGAGCAGGTTTTACTGTAACGGCAATATCTGCGGTTGCAGGAGGACAAACCCCATTACCTGTTGTAGATAACTGAATCTGAATATTTCCTGATGAAAAATCTGCTGGTGAAGGATAATAAGTAATATTTAAATCAACATCAGAAGGAAGAAAATTTCCTGTTCCTGTTGTCGTCCATTTTAATCCTTGTGCTTTGGAATACTGCCCGCTTAGTGGTGCACCTGAATTATCTGCACATATAGTTGCAGCACTTGAACTAATTTCAGGCAGTTGCTGAAACGCAACAAATAAAGTGTCTTTTACAGGTTTACATGTCCCGTTACCGGTAGAGGTTAAAACAAAATAAACTCCAGCTGAAGTATCAGCAGGGGCTATAGTATAACTGGTGTTAAGAGTTAAACTGCCAGGGTTAAATGCTCCAGCTCCGGAACTCTCCCACATTCCTCCTGTGGCGACACCGACTACTCCGGATAAGTTTATTGAATTTTGATTTACACAAATCAACTGATCTGTACCTGCATTAATGACAGGTGCAGGTGTTAATGTTATAATCAGGCTATCCGTCACAGGATTGCAACCCATATTATCAAAGGTTGTAAGATATATCTTCACGCTTCCTGCAGATGTATCTGCTGCAGAAGGTTTGTAGTATACAATCATTGAAGTATCAGAAGGTGTAAATAACCCTGAACCTGCAGAACTCCATTTTGCTCCCCCTGCAAGAAAATATTCACCACTTAATAAAATTGAATCTGCATCAGCACATATAATCTGATCGACACCTGCATTGACCAAAGGGCCTGGGTTAATATCCAAAACAAGAGAATCCACAACGGGATTACAAGTGCCGTTTCCGGTAGAAGTAAGGTATAATGTGACCACTGTATTGGCTTTATCTGTAGAGGAAAGCAAATAGTCTGTCATCAGATTATTGGCATTAGAAAAAGTTCCTGAACCTGAAGTGCTCCACACTCCGCCTCCTGCATTGTATACCATTCCATTAAGTGAACTGGTCATAATATCAATACAGATAGGTCCTGCCACACCTGCTTCCACTATAGGAGCCGGAGTAAGGTTTATAATCATCTGATCTGATACTGCTTTACATGTTCCATTACCAGTACTGGTAATGGTTAGTACAACAGAACCATTTGCAGTGTCTGTAGCAGATGGAATATATGCGGTATTAAACTGAGCTGCATCAGGAGAGAATATACCAGTTCCGGAAGAAGTCCATATTCCTCCGGTAGCAACTGTAGTTAGTCCAAAAATATTTACAGCATGAACATCTGAACAATGTGTTACATCAGGTCCTGCATATATTGTTGGAGCAGGTGTAATGGTTAATACCACTTCATCTGTTACCGGATTACAGGTTCCATTACCTGTTGTTGTCAGGATGATTGACACCTTTCCGGCAGCACTGTCTTCTGCAGAAACTAAGTAAGCTGTAACAAGACTTGATGGAGATGTAAATGTTCCGGAACCATTGGTTGACCAGGCCCCACCTGAGGCAACAGTAACAGCACCTTGCAAGCTTATCATTGATGAGTCGGCACAGATCGTTTGATCAGGTCCTGCATCAGCTGTCGGGGCCGGAGTAAAACTTAACGTGACACTATGTGTTCTGGCATTGCAAACACCTGTAGCATTTGCCATAAGAGTAAGAGTGGCCGTGCCAGAAGTGCGATCCGAAACCGATGGATAATATTCAACAGCATTTGTAACCGGAGAGGGTGTAAAATATCCTGATCCTGTGGAAGACCAAAGCATTCCGGAGGTATTGGCAACCAATCCTGAAAGCGGTATCACCGTTACATCCATACACACCTGTATATCAGAACCAGCCGAAACGAACGGTACAGGTGTCAGATTTACAACCACTTGATCTGATACCGGCTTACATAAACCATTTCCTGTTGAAGTTAAAGTGAAAGTTACCTGATGAGCTGCAGTATCGGCATTAGTAAAAAAATAACTTGCATTGAGACTGGCATTACCAGGAGCAAATGATCCTAAACCAGTGGTGGTCCATACTCCACCTCCTGCATTTGTAACGGATCCATTCAGTTGAACGGAACTTGTATCTGCGCAAACTGTATTATCAAATCCGGCATTCACTATAGGAGCGGGAGTAATTCTTAAAATAAGATAATCAGAAACAGGATCACATATCGTAGCACCAGTCGTGCTTAAGGTAAGTATTACATTGCCAGCTATTACATCAGCCGCAGAAGGAATGTAAGTTGGATTTACGGCAATATCATTCGGAGAAAATACTCCTGTTCCTGTACTAGTCCATTTTACACCAGAACTATTGGAAACACTGGCGATTAAAGGAACACCTGCTGTATCAGCACAGACAGTTATATCTGGCCCGACATTCACAACAGGTCCTTTAATAAAACTGATCGCAACATTATCTGTGACCTGAGGACAAACAGAGTTAGCTATGGTTGTAAGGGTTAATGCTACTGATCCTGCGGTCAATTCAGCAGCAGAAGGAGTATAACTTGCATTAAGTGTACTGTCATTAGGATAAAATGTTCCATCTCCTCCTGACCATCTTGCTTTAGCTCCCGAAGCCTGAAGCTGGACTGGAATATCATTTTCACAAACAGTCTGATCAGAGCCTGCATCAATAACAGGAATTTGAGTAAAATTGATAGTCACTACGTCTGATGCAGGACTACATCCAGTCAACGGAGTAACAGAAAGTTCAAATGTAATACTGTGACTGGCAGTGTCAGCAGTAGTTGGAAAATAATCAGTATTTAAAGCGTTTGCGTTAGTGAAGACTCCTGTTCCTCCCGTTGTCCAATTGTAGGAAGTTACATTTAATACTGTACCATTTATCTGGATAGAATTAACATTACCACATAAGTTCTGATCAGGCCCTGCATCCACTATGGGGGCTGGAGAAATATTGATAACCACATTATCAGAAACAGGAATGCATGTACCGTTTCCAGTAGATGTTAATGTAAGGACCACCGATCCCATTAATATTTCTGAGACTGTTGGTGTATAAGTTACAGACATAGAATTCCTTCCTGGCGAAAATACTCCTGCCCCACCTGTCCATGTTCCTCCTGTTGCAACAGTAACAGAACCAGTCAAAACAGCTGCAGGATTATCAGAACAAACCACAACATCTGGTCCGGCATCTATAATAGGTGAAGGAGTAAAATTAATTTGCATCTGATCAGTTACAGGGAAACAAGTCCCATTGCCTGTAGAGACTATGGATATGATAACTGACCCTGCGGCTTTATCTGCAGGAGAAGGAATATACCTGGCATTAAGCGCCATAGGTGAAGGACTGAAACTTCCGGAACCGGAAGTACTCCATATCCCTCCGGTGGCAATCGATACAGATCCGTTCAGTTGAACATCAGAGACATCAGAACAGGCAGTAATATCCGTTCCCGCATTAATTGCAGGTGCAGGCGTTACAGTAACCTGCGTCTGAGATGAAACAGGACTACAAACTCCGTTTCCTGTGCTAGTAAGAGTAAAGTTTATTACTCCAGGAGTTCTGTCACCGGGTGATAAATTATAGTTTGTATTGAGACTGGAATTAGCCGGTGAAAAGGCCCCTGTTCCTGTACTAGTCCAGATTCCACCGGATGCATTAGATACTGTACCGGACAATTCAACATAACCTGCATCAGCACATATTACTTTTGGCGGTCCCGCATTGACTACAGGAACCGGAGATATGGTAACATTCATGTTATCTGTTACAGGAATGCAAGTGCCATTACCTATACTTGTTAAAGTTAAGGTAACATTGCCTGAGCTTTTATCAGATGCAGAAGGGACATAAGAAGCATTAAGCACATTGGCATTTGGGGTAAAAGAGCCAGTCCCTGAAGTCCTCCAGGTACCACCAGACGCTACAGTAACACTTCCATTTAATGCAACATTATTTACCGTGGCACATATTGCTAAGTCAGGACCAGCATTGACAGTGGGTGCCGGAGTGATATTAATTCTCAAATTATCACTTACCTGCAAACAAGATCCGTTTCCTGTACTTGTTAACGTCAGTATAACTGAACCTGCGGCAATCTCTGATGCTGAAGGATTGTACTGAGTAGCTAAGGAACCTGAGTTGGGAGAAAAAGTCCCAGTTCCTCCGGACCATTGTCCTCCTGTTGCAATTGTTACAATGCCTGATAATGATACAGATGAGTTGTTAGCACAAACAGTTATATCTGTTCCAGCATCGACTATAGGTGCCGGTGTAATTGTAATTACCATATTATCTGATACAGGACTACACAAACCATTTCCTGTTGAAGTTAAAGTAAGTGTAACCTTTCCTGCGGCAATTTCAGAATTGGATGGCGTATAGCTCGCATTCAGAGTATTTGCAGATGGAGTAAATGTTCCCGTTCCTCCCGACCAGACACCACCTGCAGCAACTGTAACAGATCCGCTTAATGCCAGTGTCGGGTTATTCGCACAGACTGTTCTGTCTGCTCCGGCATTGACTACAGGTGCCGGAGTGATATTAATTCTCACATCATCCGAAACGGGAAGGCAATTACCGTTTCCTGTTGATGTTACAGTAAGCAATGCAAATCCTGCTGCAATCTCCGCTGCAGATGGGATATATGAAGGCTGCAATACATTTCTATTGGGACTAAAAGATCCTGTACCTCCTGTCCAGCTTAAACCTGAAGCTACTGAAACAGTAGCAGAAAGATTTACGGTAGAATTATTGGCACATATTGTAAGATCAGGGCCGGCATTAATAACCGGTGATGGAGTAATTGTGATGATCACATTATCAGAAACAGGAAGACATGTTCCGTTCCCAGTTGATGTAAGCATAAGAGTTACTGAGCCTGAAGTGATTTCAGCAGCAGAAGGATAATAAGTAGCAATGAGAGAATTGGAATTGGGACTGAATGTTCCTGATCCACCTGTCCATGTTCCTCCTCCTGCATTTGTTACAGTTCCATTTAACAAAGCAAATGCATTGTTTCCACAGATGGTTCTGTCTGCTCCGGCATTCACAACAGGAGCTGGAACTATATTAATGATAACATCATCTTCAGCAGGCGGACAGCTACCATTCCCTGTTGTTGTTAAGGTAAGTCTTGCATTGCCTGATGCTACCTCTGCAGAAGAAGGAGTGTAAGTAGCATTAAGTGAGTTATTTGAAGGACTGAAAGTTCCTGTTCCCCCCGACCATACGCCTCCTGTAGCAACAGCAACAGTTCCTGACAGGCCCACCGATGGATTATTGGCACAGCTTGTAAGATCAGGACCTGCATCAGCAGTAATCGGCATTTTATAGGAGGTAACTATCACAGTATCAGTCGCAGCAGGGCAACTGGTAGCATCAGAAATGCGAACCCAGTACTTCCCTTCTCCTACATCTATAGATTGTGTAGTTTCTCCCGTGCTCCACAAATAGGTGTAAGGAGGAGCGCCACCCGTTCCATACGCTGTAATGGTTGCATCCGAATTTCCAAAGCAAACTGTCGGATTCTTAGGCATGATCTGTGCAGCCTTATCGTTAACAAAATATACCCTTGTTGTCCTTGTTACGCGGGTTGAATTACACCCTCCTATTGGTACACCACTTACCTGATAATCTATATATGGCGGAGCGCCTGGCTGATAGGTTGCAGTTACCGTTGAACATGCAGAAGTACAATTCAGATAACTGTTGTATATTGAATTATAAGGTACCGAAGTCCATTGAATAGTAGAAGGATCAAACCCTTCAGCAGTAAGTGTCGCACTACAATTATCACTTACTGTAACCGGAGGAGTTACATTGGGCTTAGGAATAGAAACAATAGTATATATATTTCTATTGGCTCCTGGTTTACAAAATGTAAGTCTGTGAGGCCCTGCACCATCAAGACAAATATTTTCACCCACCATTTTATAAGGTCCACAATTGATCTGATATCCTAAAGAACCGGAAGGAACAGCACCGGATGCAATATCAAACCGAATACCTTGTGCGCCAGTATCAAGCGTAAGTACAAATTCAATACAACGAAGCGGTGGACTGGCATTAGGATCCAAACCACAACATAATCCCTGTCTTACTACACTTGGACTAAACCATGCACTATCAGAATTACCAGATAGATCCACTACAAAAGAAGGCGTTGCAGGATCACAAGTACTTGAAGAGGCTTGGGAATACAAAAGGTTACTTGAAGACAGTATTATTAAGCCTACAAGTATGCAAAAAAAACAGAGCTTTATTTTATGGAAATACATTTACTCTTAAACGTAAGTTATACTATTTATTACAAAGACTTTTTATCAATCCAGATATGCTGCTTATATAATAAATGTCGTTACCTGTCTAAATCATTTTCCAGATTAATACGTAAAAAACTTCTTGACAGATAAGATATCTATCTTCATTATAAAATTTTTCAAAAAAGCATTCATTATAACAGAGTAAAGCAATTGAATATTAAAAGCTTGGGAAATAAATTCACTTTAATATTATGTTTCATTTTATCAACATTTACTATTAAAGTAAAATGTCAGGATATTCAATTTTCTCAATTCTATGCAGCTTCATTATATTTAAATCCTGCTTTTGCAGGAAGCGCTCATTATGACAGGATCACATTTCATCAGCGTTTGCAATGGCCTGCTTTGGATGCCAAATACATCACTTCGTATTTGTCTTATGACCGATATTTTGAAAAATATAAAAGCGGAATTGGTGCATATATTTTAAAAGACTGGCAGGGAAAAAATTATATCAATTCAACGGAGGCTGCTCTTCAATATTCTTTTGAAATTGGAATTTCAGACAACCTTGCCTTACGACCTGCAATACAATTGGGATTAATCAACAGATCAACTGATTATACACATCTGAAATATCCGGATCAGTTTGATGACCAAGGATTAACAGGTCAAGCCACAAATGATCCACATTATAATTCTAACAGAAAAACTTTTGCTGATTTGGGATCCGGTATGGTTCTATATTCCAATAAATTCTGGTTTTCATATGCAGGACATCACCTGAATCGACCAGATCAATCTTACTGGAATGAAAAAAGTGTATTACCCATAAAACATTCGTTTACTGCTGGATACAGAATAGAAGCCATTAAGGGAAATTCTAAAAATCATATGGGGTATGTATCACAATCACTTTATCTGATACCTACTGTTCATTATAAACTTCAGGGAAAATCAGATCAATTGGATATGGGAATATATTTATTTCACAATGAATATGTTCTTGGAGTCTGGTATAGAGGGATTCCTGTAAAAAAATATAATTCCAGACTCCAGAATAATGAATCTGTGGTTATCCTGGCAGGATGGCGAATAAAGGAATTAAGGCTCACTTACAGTTATGATTTTGTAGTTTCCAAATTAAGACCTGCTCGTACTGCAGGTGCTCACGAATTGAATATTACTTACTTGTTTAATAAGAAGAAGACTGTGAAAAAACTTAAAGTACTGCCCTGCCCTGAATTTTAACACTTTTCAACTTTATTCATTCATACTCAAAAACGTCTTTCTTTTACAGTTAATTTCCTGACCATTCAAAGATCAGGGTCTTTCACTTCAAACTCTTTTTAAGCTACAAGTAATTATAGAAAAGCATTCATTGAGAGGGTGGTTTTATCTTTTAATATTTAACAGGGTTAATGCTTTAATCCACCCATAAAGATAAAGCTGGATCTCTTTATATAAGGCTCACTGTTTTAGTTTTGTTATTTCTCTCCTTGATGAATAAAAAGGACTGAATGGAAACTTATATTTAAATTTTTGAACTAAAATAGATATGTCATTTAGTTCAAAAACTATATGATATTCTTACTTCAGGTTATTGCTATCTTTATTCAAAGCTCTCCCTTATTTTTTGTTAATTCAAAGTGATTTAAACTAATCTCACAGGGAAGTCCAAAATGAGGGCCCTCTATTTATTAAGATTCTACTCTTAAATCAGGGATCTCTTAATCAATTATGACAAACAATATTAAAGGTTTAATGACTTTAGAAAATTATAACTATATGAAATTTGTTTGAAATTAGTAGGGTAAGATGAAAAAGGAAAATGATATGGAATTAGGAATAAAAGAAAAATGGAATAAACTGAAGGATAAATTGAGTGAGAAGGCCAATGATTTCGGTGAAAAGATCGGAAAGCATGGTCCATTCAAAGCCCTAGAAAAAGATGCTAAGCTTGGGAGGACTCTTCACTCAGAATGCATCGCTGCTATGAACATCTTGCAGGAGAAACAGCCATCTGTCAAGGAATTGCTCGAAAAATCATATGGCTTTGCAGTGATTCCGGCTATTGGCAGTGCTTCCCTTGCACTCGGAGGCGACTATGGTGTTGGCGAAGTTTTTGTAAAAGATCACGTGATCGGCTATGCTGGCATCGGTAAAGTCACCTTAGGTGTCCAGGTCGGAGGAACCACCTTTCATCAAATGATCGTGTTCAACAACGAGGAAACATGGAAACAATTTAAGGCTGGTAAGTATTCTTTTGCAGCTGATGCCGGTGTAGCTATTGTCAAAGCCGGAGCTCAGGCATCCAAAGGATTCGGAGCTGGCACTGTGGCCTTTGTTTTCAACGAAGGCGGTATGTTGCTTGACCTCGACATCGGAATACAGAAGTTTATATTCAAACCAACGGTACTCGGAAAGGTGCGTTCGACAGAAGGTGCAAAGGATGAAGGCGGAAAAGAAGAAGAAGGTGAAGGTGAAGGTGAAGGTGGTGAAGAAAATAGGGAGAATCAGTCCTCAAAACAACGCCCTCCGGAACCTCGCAAGCAGTAGTGCGGCAAAACAAAGGTAAGCTCTTCCTCAGAATTTATCATAAACAAAATAGCCAGTTCTATAAGACTGGCTATTTCCTTTTATAAAAATACAAGACACTAACAAAGGCTTGAAATTTCTCGTTGAATATACTTAGGAAAAATAATCTACTATATTCTATTTATAAATATATTTTTGAATGAAGACAAATGTAATGACACTCCTGTTTGATCTGTAACCCATCTATAAATAAATCGTTCTTTTAGTTTACCATAAATTAATAACCAATTTTTATAGCCTATGAAAAAAGTTTTTACACTACTTCTATTAATTTATCTATAACTAACAACATCACATAAGAGGCCGCCTGGATAACTACCTCCAGGCTTTTGTATATTATATAAACCTGCTCTGCCACATTATCAATAATAGCAGACATTTTGAACGACCTTGAGCCATGAAAGAGCTGTTGACTGAAGCTGACGCATACTCTTTATTTTCAATTTAAGTCCCGTTTACGATAAAGGACATATAAAGTAAAAGCATAAAAGACCTCACCCTAAATCCTTCTCCTGAATTAGAGGGACTTTAATGTGAATGTTATTAGTTTTAATTCAAGCATAATTATCGTCGGCTGTCCCCTTCTCCTTCAGGACATAGCCGTCAACTTAACTTTGTTTAGGAAACCACAATCAGTTGTTTTGTATCCTGGCCTGCGAAGGATGAGTCTTAAATATTGCCTCAAGCTCATTATTTAGTTTTTGTATCAAGCCACTAAGCTAAACTTTTGACTTTCAGCTTTCAACTTTTTTCCTATCTTTGCCTCGTTCAACCAAACACCGTAAAAATTATCGAATAGAGTCCTGACATAAAGACTTTTACATATAAAAAAATTGCATTAGCATATTCTTGCATATAGAAAACCGCGAATTTTCAGAGATACAAGAATAGCTGGTGTTCCGCTTTTGCGTGGGCTTAGCTATTGTATCTCGGGTTCGTCGCGGTACCTCTATATTGGTAGCTACTGTTCCACGCAATTTTTTTGTCTTAATTTTTTAACCGCTTGCGGAACGAAGCACAAAAACCAACAAACATTTATGGAAACAAATCCGGGAAAAAGAGTAGCTGTAATCTTACAGGAAGACACTGTGCTCAATCAGCAGATCATTGATGAGCTGGACATCCTGCTCAAACTGATTACACCTCAGGACATGAACAAGGTGCTGATCTATGTCTTCTTTATGTACATCTACTATGCAGAAAACAATGTCTACTGCTCCGATCTGAAGACTACCTCAGAAACCTTTTACCTGCTTATTGATTTCTTTACAAAGGCAGGCGAACTAAAGAAGTAAAAATTTTAAACCAGCTAAGTTATGACTATCAGGATATCTATGCGATGACTATTGCAGTGAGTATTGGTGTAAACCCACTATGTCAATCCAATTCACTCTGAGCAATATCAGAGCCCCTTATCTCCTACTATGACTTTTTCATGAATGCGGGAAATCATTATAAATTGTGAAACTTTTAAAACCAGCTAAACTATGATTAGACCAACAAACCGTAGACTACCTGTATGATGCTTATAGAACACTATTGGCATCACGGAAAGTTATCAATAGTGTTTTAAATCCAGAGTGAATTCCTGATAAACGTGTATTAAAATACAACCTTCCGCATAAGACACTTTTATTCAATCACTTTCTCTTCCTGAGCTTCAATAATGGATACCGACTTTTGGAAGATCAGAGAGTTTGGAACTGTTATAATCTCTCCATTCTTCGTCTTTATATAAACAAAGAAATAAGTCAACTCAGCAATTTCTCCTTCTATTGGATATTCCTTATCTAATATTTTGATAGTATCTCCCATTTTCAAAGGATGATTAAAGAACAGTATTAGACTAGATGTGACATTGGATAGCAATGACCACTGAGCAAAAAAAGCTATACCTAAAACGGTCATAATAGTACTTGCAAATACCGCGATTTCTTTTTGCTCTAACCCCCAGATACCGGCAAGCAAAACTACAAGCGCAATCGAAAGGAACAAATGAATTGCTTTGATAATAAGTTTTCTCCGGGCTCTTTGGAGCTGTGCCTTCTTCAGCGTATTATTTACAATGTTCTTTATAACAAAAAAAACTACTGTGTATAGAACCAGAATTAGCAGTGTTTCCAGTATCTGAATATTTTGCTCACTCATATCTTTCCTTTCTTGTCATTTAATGTTATGTGGCAACGAACCTTCCTTAAGTTCGCACCTGACTGATTTGCCCTGCGGTAAAACCAGTGCTGCTTATAAAAATAAATAAAAAAGTGCGGGGTTTAAAGTTTCACACTTAAATTATCTGCATCAACAAACAACATCAGCAGCATGTGTTATTGGTTCTTTTACTTTTAACTGTTCTATTTCAGGGATATACTTTGCTTCTCTTTCAAGATAGGTGACAGAATTTTATGAAGTGTAAAACTTTTTACCCTATCATAAATTGCTCTTAAAAAATTATATGCAGACCAGGTGATACTTCAATTCGTTCTTTCAAAATGCAGATAAAATTTTCAATTACCTCATAAACATAAAATTCCCAGGCTTGTTTATTTTCCTCTCAAGGAAAGAACATGATCAAAAAGACTCTATACTTTGGTAATCCTGCCTATTTGAATACAAGGGATGAACAATTGGTTATAAATTTCCCTGGTGCCAAGGGAATCGATGATCTTACCAAAATGAATACTGTACCTATCGAGGATATTGGTGTAGTTATACTTGATCATCAGCAAATCACAATTAGTCATTCATTGGTGGCAAAATTGCTGGCTAATAATGCTGCTCTTATTACCTGTGATCATACTCATCACCCAACAGGATTGATGTTGAACCTTGACGGCAATCAACTCCAGTCTGCACGTTTTAAAACTCAAGCCGATGCCACCCTTCCCTTAAAGAAACAACTTTGGCAACAAACTGTAAAACAAAAAATATTAAACCAAGCCCTTTTTCTGCAAAAGAATGGCATTAACCATGAGAATCTTTTAAAATGGTCTGATGATGTAAAATCTGGAGATCCGGATAACCTGGAAGCAAGAGCAGCTGTTTATTACTGGAAAAATGTCTTCTGCAACCTCCGATTGACTGAAAACTCCAGCCTTGCATTTCATTTGACAGATTTTAAAAGGGAACGAGAAGGACATCCCCCTAACAATCTCCTGAATTATGGATACGCCATTTTAAGAGCAATAGTAGCAAGAAGCCTTACGGGATCAGGTTTGTTACCTACCATGGGAATATACCATCGGAATCAATACAATGCCTATTGCCTTGCTGATGATATTATGGAGCCATATAGACCCTATGTTGACAGCCTGGTGTACAACATTGTA
This sequence comes from Sporocytophaga myxococcoides, assembly GCF_000775915.1. Taxonomy (NCBI): domain Bacteria; kingdom Pseudomonadati; phylum Bacteroidota; class Cytophagia; order Cytophagales; family Cytophagaceae; genus Sporocytophaga; species Sporocytophaga myxococcoides. The sequence continues at coordinate 908 of NZ_BBLT01000016.1, read as the reverse complement.
AAAAACGGAGAAGATTTCACTGAACTGACCAATTCCATAAAAAAACAACTTTTATCCATTCCGACGATGGATGTAGTGATAGATGAAGAAAAAAGTCCCTTAATGATAGGTGTACAACGCACTACATCTTCTCTTGCAAAATGTTTTGAAGGAAAGCTCAGAAAAATAGCTTACCCCCGGTTTCTATGAGATTAAATGAATACAGAATTATGTGGGTACTGGTATTATTTGATTTACCGACAGAATCTAAAAAGGAACGCAAAGTTGCCTCTGAATTTCGAAAAAAAATGCTAAAGGATGGTTTTACCATGTTCCAGTTTTCTATTTATCTAAGGCACAGTTCGAGTAAGGAAAATGCTGAAGTGCACATCAAAAGGGTAAAAAGCTTTTTGCCGGAAAAAGGTCATGTAGGCATTATGTGCATCACAGACAAACAATTTGGGATGATGGAGATCTTTTACAATCAGGAACGAAAAACGAAAGCTACTAATCCTGAACAACTTGAATTGTTTTAAACTAAAAATCCTCCCGATTTTAGTCAGGAGGATTTAAGAAACAACATTTTTTTTAAACAAACTACCAGAAAACCGATCGAATTTTTATTTGTATTTTAACGGATAACAACCTAATAGACAATAGATTTAACTACATCCAGTTGTTTCCAATAATTCAAAGATCGTTGTTTGAAAGCAAATCACAACAGTCAGGAAGCAAGGCATTTATAGACGCCTGTTGTTTCCAATAATTCAAAGATCGTTGTTTGAAAGCAAATCACAACAATAAGTGGCAAGCATAGGAATCCTAACGCGTTGTTTCCAATAATTCAAAGATCGTTGTTTGAAAGCAAATCACAACGGGAGATTTGATAGAACAAAAATATAATTGTTGTTTCCAATAATTCAAAGATC
>NZ_BBLT01000015.1 GCF_000775915.1 Sporocytophaga myxococcoides | reverse complement strand
TAACAGTAACAGTTAATCCAACTCCAACAGTAGTAGTTACAAATCCTGCAGCTGTATGTTCACCTGCTACAGTGAGCATTACAGGAGCAGGAGTTACAACTGGTTCAACAGCCGGATTGACTTATACATACTTTACAAATGCAGCGGGAACAACAGCACTAGGAACACCTTCAGCAATAGCAACATCAGGGACTTATTACATAAGAGGCGAAGTTGCTGCAACCGGTTGTTTTGATATTCAGCCAGTAACAGTGACGGTAAATACAACACCTATACTTATAGTTCAAGGTAGTATAATGGCATGTGAACCTGAACTAGTTGATTTGACAGCTCCTGGCGTTGTAAGCGGAACTTCTTCAAGTCTGGTTGTTACATATTGGAGTGATCCATTAGGAACTGTTGCTATTACAAATCCTAAATCGGTCTCTACGGGTACCTATTATTTAAAAGGTAATGAGAATGGTTGTTACTCATCTATTTATCCAGTAATCGTTAGTATAAACAAAGTACCGGTAATTAATATGCCTTCAGAAATTACCTTCTGTCCTTTAACTGATCCATCGTTCTCTATTGAAGGAAAAGGTACAGGAGGAGATACTTACCTTTGGATGCCAGGTAATATAGTTTCAAAAATATTGCCCGTTACAGTACCTGGTATTTATGAATTGACTTTAATAAATTCAATGACTAATTGTAGTACTCAGAAAGATGTGAAAGTTATTGAAGAATGTGCTCCTGAAGTTTTCTTCCCGAATGTGTTTACACCGGATGGAGATGGCAGGGATGATGTATATCAGATTTTTGGTCACCATGTTGAAAATTTTAATATTACAATCTTCAACAGATGGGGTGAAATAATTTTCCAAAGCAATGATATGGAAAAGTCATGGGATGGTTATTATCTGGATAAAATTATGGAGCAGGGGGTATATCCTTGGACAGTTACTTATGAAGGTTCAGGTAAGTACAAAGTACCTCACGTAAAGCAAGGCTCTGTTTTACTTAAGCGTTAATTAAAGTAGAAGAGAAATTAAATTAAAAAGGCTGTTTTTAGAAACAGCCTTTTTAATTTTAAAAGAATTTATTTTTCTGAAATTATTTAGCAGGAAAAATTATTTGGAGATTTCCCCAAAGTATTTTTTTCTTTTCTGTGTCACTAATCAATTCCTTCAGACTAAAAGTTTGGAATAATTTTGTCTCCTTTGTATATATTGTTTCCTTATTGAGTTCTGTTTTGTATTCAGGAGAAATATGAGTTCCGAAAGAAAGTACTTTTGATGATGAATAATCTTTTAAAACTCCATTCAGGTCAACTGTGCTGCCGTTAGGGTGAATGTGTAAATGTATGTCTGACTCGGATAGTTTTACGGCCTGAAGTATTTTGAAAAGGAACGTTTTTAATTCGTTAGTCGCATCTTCTTCATTGATAATAATAATTGCTCTTTTGAATATCTTTGTTGACGAAAGCTCTTTTTTGAGTTCTTTTAAATTAAATGAATCATCCTTTTTAATATCCTTAAGCGGTTTGTTTTCTTCTTTTTTTACCTCAATAGGCTCCTGGCTTATTTTAGGAATTGCGGGAGCAGAAGGCAGGTCTGATTGTTTTTTAATAATCAGATCAGAAGATTTTTCAGGAATGATATAAATATAATCATTGAATAAATTTTGAACAGCTTCCGGGTTCAGTTGATAATTATTAAGACTCATGATACTAATTTAATAAAAATGACACGAAGTGAATAACCTATCGGTAAGTTTCTTTTTAAAGGAGAAACGAATGGTTATCTTTGCGCAAAATTCTAGAGAAAGAAAATAAACATCGAGTATAATTTGAAAATTAAATGAAAGGTCCTATCTCTCAATTTATTGAAAAGCATTATCTGCATTTCAATTCGGCAGCTCTTGTAGATGCAGCCAAAGGTTATGAAACTCACCTGTTGGAAGGCGGGAAGATGATGATTACTCTGGCTGGTGCAATGAGTACTGCAGAACTAGGAAAGTCACTGGCTGAAATGATCAGAAATGATAAGGTTCAGATTATTTCCTGTACAGGAGCCAATCTGGAAGAAGATATTATGAATTTAGTTGCACATAATTCATATAAAAGAGTACCTCATTATAGAGATTTGAGTCCACAGGATGAATGGGAATTACTTGAAAATCATTATAATAGGGTTACCGATACCTGTATTCCTGAAGAAGAGGCTTTCAGGAGACTTCAAAAGCATATTTATAACATATGGAAAGATGCAAACGATAAGGGCGAACGCTATTTTCCACATGAATTTATGTATAAAATATTGTTATCAGGCGAGCTCGAGCAATATTATGAAATCGATCCAAAGGATAGCTGGATGCTGGCGGCGGCTGAAAAAAATCTTCCGATAATTGTACCAGGGTGGGAGGACTCTACAATGGGAAATATATTTGCATCTTATTGTATAAAAGGAGAGTTCAAAGCCACAACAATGAAGTCTGGTATTGAATATATGATGTGGCTTTCTGACTGGTATGTAAAAAACTCTTCAGGAAAAGGGGTTGGATTCTTTCAGATAGGTGGGGGAATTGCAGGTGACTTTCCAATTTGCGTAGTGCCGATGCTGTATCAGGATATGGAAATGGAAAATATTCCATTCTGGAGTTATTTCTGCCAGATTTCCGATTCTACAACTAGTTATGGCTCTTATTCAGGTGCAGTACCGAATGAAAAAATTACTTGGGGAAAGTTAGATATCACAACCCCTAAATTTATAGTTGAATCTGATGCTACAATAGTTGCTCCGCTTATATTTGCCTGGTTATTAGATTGGTAAGGATAAAGAAATTTCCACTTTAGTTAAAAATGTTATGAAGATTCAAACCCTTTATAACATTTTTTTTTATAGAGAGGTTAATAAAATATGTCTAATTATTTGAAATAATAACATTTAAAATTTATGGGAAATCTCTTATATATCATTGCTGTGGTTTTGGTAATTTTGTGGTTAATAGGTTTTCTCGGATTCGGAGACGCAGTAGGGGGGATCATTCATGTACTTTTAGTTTTGGCCGTCGTGGCATTTCTCCTTAGAATCATTAGAGGAGCCTGATATAATATAAGAAGAATTAAAATTCCAGTTAAAAGAGAAACAGAGGCTGCTCAATATAAGAAGCCTCTGTTTTAGTTTTTATTCTTTAAAAAGCGATCGAAGTTCAGTTGCGTCTTGTGCTTTTAATCTTCCAGCCAGAACAAGTCTCAATTCTCGTCTTCTCATTGCACTTTCATAAAAATTCTTTTCTTTCTCAGTCTCTGGAACGAGTTCTGGAACTTTTTTCGGATTGCCATTTCCATCCATTGCTACAAAAGTGAAGAAGGCTTCGTTGCTCTTGATCTTAGTTCCTGAAGGTATGTCTTCTGCCCAGACTTCGATGTGTACCTCCATAGAAGTGGAAAATGATCTTGTTACTTTAGCTGTTAAAGTTACTACATTACCAAGTTTAATCGGACTGGAAAAAGATACATTGTCGACAGAGGCAGTTACAACAACACTGTTGGAGTGTTTTTGTGCACTAATGGCAGAAACAATGTCCATCCAGTGCATCATTTTTCCTCCCATCAGATTATGCAGTGGATTTGTATCGTTAGGTAAAACCAATTCTGTCATGGTTACCAGAGATTCAGAAGCGAATTTTTTCAAGTTTTTAATAAGGGTTTTAATTACCAACCATCTTTTCCGGTCAAAGGAACAAAGCGGAAAATACCATGTTGCTCCTGTTTTATTTGGTTGTCTGAAGTTTTAATGATTTTGACCATATGTTGAGTATCCTCGTTACCGACAGGAATGACAAGTATTCCGCCCGGAGCGAGCTGCTCAACTAGCTTCTCAGGTACGTGTGGAGCTCCAGCTGTGACTAGAATTTTGTTGTAAGGTGCAAATTGAGGTAAACCAAGAGTGCCGTCCCCGCAAAAGACGTTAACTTTGTATTTCTGAGAGTGTAAAAAAGCTTTCGCTTTTTCATACAGAGGTTTAAGGTATTCTATTGTGTAAAGCTTCGCACCCAGTTCTAGAAGTACACTACTCTGATATCCCGATCCTGTTCCGATTTCAAGAACTTTATCCCCTTTTTTTATTTCCAATAGTGAAGTTTGAAAAGCAACTGTATAAGGTTGAGAAATTGTCTGTCCTTCTCCTATTGGAAATGCTTTATCTTCATAGGCATGCTCAAGGAAAGCTTTCTCAAAGAAAAAATGACGGGGTACTTTTTCAATAGCTTTTAAAACCTCTTCGTTGTTTATTCCTTTGTCTTTCAGTTTTTTAATCAATTGCCTTCTCAGCCCTTGCGTTTTATAATTATCCTCCATGATTAAACACTTAAATTTTAAATTTTAACCTTTATAAAAAAAACTATATTTTTGAGTAAATTATTCCAAAGTGAATATTTTTTAACTCCGCTTACTTTAAAAAGAAGAACAATATTCAGGAATTTAAAATAGTTTGTAAAATAAAAGACTTTTTAAAGTTGAAAAAAAAATACCATATCTTTAGCTATGTTACATTAGATTTTTTAGCGGCTGTGATAGCCTGGCTACTTTTTTTCTTTTTGAGAAAATATATACTGGATGAAAGTGGCAGGCAGTTTACTATGCTTTTAATCAGAAATTCATTGATTATAGGTACTTATTGGGTGGTATTTTATGCTTTTTTTGGATTTTATAGAGATATATATCAGAAATCAAGGGTAAAAGAAGTTTTACTTTTACTAACAACTACATTTTTAGGTTGTGTTTTAGTCTTTTTTATTCTCTTTTTAGACGATGCTGGGGTCAATCGGTATACAGCTTACTATAAAACTTTCTTCACATATTTCTTAACAGAATTTACGCTTACTACTTTTTTCAGGGTTGCTTTAATCACCAGAATAAAAAAACTTATAAAAAATAAGAAACTGAGTTTTAAAGGTATTATAATTGGCTCAGACAAGCGAGCTAAAGATATACTTCTTGAAGTTCAGAAAAATGCATCTGTAATTGGGATTGATGTAATTGGATTTGTAAGAGTTCATCAGGAGAACGGGAAGGAAATGGAGCAGGATTTGACATTCTTGGGGAGCTATACATCCCTGAGTACCATAATTTCTGAAAATAAAATAGAGCATGTAATTATTGCTGTAGAGCCTAATGAACATGATAGGATCTCTGAAATTTTAGGACTTTTAACAGGTAAAAAAATAAGAATTAGTATTATTCCGGATGTGTATCATTTGCTATTAGGTTCTGTGAAAATACATCAGGTTTTCGGAGTTCCTTTGATTGAGATCAATCAGGATCTTATTCCTTTATGGCAGAAAATTGTGAAGAGGGGGGTAGATATTGTGGCGGCCGTTATTGTGCTGACTTTAGGTTTTCCATTTTTGTTGTTTGTTTCTCTTATGACAAAATACTCCTCTAAGGGGCCAATATTTTATTTGCAGGAGAGAATTGGTAAAGATGGTAAGCCTTTTAAAATTATTAAATTCAGAAGTATGTATGTGAATTCTGAAATGATGGGGCCAGCCTTATCTTCTTCAGATGATGCTAGAATTACTCCCTGGGGAAAATTTATGAGGAAAACCAGGATAGATGAGTTTCCTCAATTTTTTAATGTGTTAATTGGTGAAATGTCTTTGGTTGGACCAAGGCCTGAAAGGCATTATTTTATTGACCAGATAGTAAAACACGCACCACATTACATTCATTTGCACAGAGTACGTCCGGGAATAACTTCTCTAGGTCAGGTGAAATTTGGATATGCTGAAAATGTGGATCAAATGGTTAAAAGACTGAAATACGATATTTTGTATATTGAAAATATGTCTCTGGCAATGGATTTCAGAATTATACTTTACACTGTTCTCATTATGATTCAGGGCAGAGGAAAATAAATTTTTATATGTTTACTGGAATTATTGAAACGTTGGGACGGGTTATTTCCGTAGAAGCCTTACAAGGAAATCTCAGGTTCAAAATTGAAGCTAATTTTGCAAATGATCTGAGACCTGATGAAAGTGTCTCCCATAATGGAGTTTGCCTTACCGTCACAAATGTCAATAGACAAAATAATACTTTTGACGTAACAGCTATTGAGGAAACCTTAAATAAAACTAATCTGGGAACTCTTAAGCAGGGTGATTTTGTAAATCTGGAAAGGGCAATGCCTGCCTCCGGTCGTTTTGATGGCCATATAGTACAAGGTCATGTAGATCAAACAGGTATTTGCCAGGAGGTTCTTAATCATAATGGAAGTTGGTTATATACATTTGAATTTGATCCTTCTAAAAATGGAATCGTTGTAGAAAAAGGTTCTATTTGTGTAAATGGGATAAGTTTAACTGTTGTAAATGCTGGAAAAAGTTCTTTTTCAGTTGCCATCATTCCTTATACATTTGAACATACCAATATTAAATTTGTTGAAAAAGGGGCTATAGTGAATCTGGAGTTTGATATTTTAGGAAAATATATTCAAAAAATACTTGCAGACAGGTTTTCTTAGTTTTAAATTAATCATAATTAAAGTTGTAACACAAATTCCCAAGAACTAATGGATTGCTTAATTGTCGATGATGAAGAAATGTCCAGAAATATGGTCCAGCATTTCGTTCAGCAAACAGATTCCTTAAAGCTCGTTGGTGTTTGCACTAGTGGAATTGAAGCTGCAAATGTTTTAAGTAAAACAAAAGTAGATATTCTATTCCTGGATGTGGAAATGCCCGAGATGTCTGGGTATGAACTTATTAAATCACTTGATGATCCTCCGTTGGTTGTGCTGATTACTTCTAAGAAAGATCATGCAGCAGAGGCATTTGAATATAAAGTTGTAGATTATTTGCTAAAGCCTCTTACTTATGCAAGATTTCTAATTGCAGTAGGAAAGGTAAAGGAAATGCTGGAAATGCAGCAGATTCGTCTTACCAATAGAAATGAGCTATATGTTCGAAGCGAGCAGAGGTTTGTGAAAATCAATCTGGCAGATATCCTTTATATTGAAGCATTGGCTGATTATATAATGATCTTCACTTCAAATAACAATAAATACATTGTCCACTCTACTATGAAGGGATTCCAGGCTAGGCTGCCTAAAGAAAACTTCGCGAGGGTACATAGATCATATATTGTCAATACTGATAAAATTGAGGCAATAGAAAATCTTTTCATTCTCATCAATAACAAGCAGATTCCTATTGGTGCTTCTTATAAAGATGAATTTATGGGGCGACTTAATTTGTTGTAGTTGACCTGTGGCTTTCTTTATTCAGTTTCTTATAAAGCATGAAGAATAGGAGGCCAAGGATAATACCAATAAAAGCTCCGCACACAATATCTCCCGGATAATGAACCCCGAGATATATGCGGCTGTAAGCAACTGAAAAAGCCCATAAATAGAGCAATGCCCAGATTTTTTTTCTGGAAATAAGCAATAAAATTGTTGCCAAAGCAAATGTGTTGGCGGAATGGGAAGAGACAAATCCGTATGTTCCTCCACAGCCAATTGGGACATAAAGTGTTGATTGAATTTCCTTGTCATGGCAAGGCCTTTCTCTTTTAGCAAGAGGTTTTATTATAGATGACGTAATGAAATCCGTTGCACCGATTAGTGAAATAATGATTAAAATGACAACTATGGATTTTTTTCTGTAGATCTTAATTATGATTCCAATAATAAGTAAATACAATGGTATCCAGACAGCTTTGGCTGAAAGGAAGATCATTGTACCATCAAGTGCGGGAGAGTGAAGGGTATTGAGATAAACCATTAAAGCTTTATCCCACTTGTCTAATGTTTCCAGCATTTGTTATTTATTATATGCCCAATTGATACCTTTTCTAAGCAGGGAAGTTGTTTCAGCTTCTCTGCTTCCTTCTGGAGGGGAATAATTATATTCCCAATTTGCAGATGGGGGCATGCTCATAAGGATAGATTCAGTCCTACCATTGGTGTCAAGTCCGAATTTGGTTCCTTTATCATACACAAGATTGAATTCTACATATCTGCTGCGTCTAAGGCTTTGCCATTTTTTTTCAACTTCAGAGTAATGTTTTTCTTTGTTCCTATTTACAATTTCTATGTACAAAGGAGCAAAAAGATTTCCAACAGCTTTAACAAATGCAAACCTGTCTTCTTTCGAAATTCCTTTTTCCCGGTCTTCTGAAAGGCGATCAAAGAAGATACCTCCTATTCCTCTGGTTTCATTTCTGTGAGGGATGAAGAAATAGTTGTCTGCCCACTCTTTGAATTGAGGATAATATGATGAATGATAGCGGTCACAAACCTCTTTTAGATTTTTATGGAAATATATTGCATCTTCAGAGTTGATGTAGTGGGGGGTAAGATCAATCCCTCCTCCAAACCACCAGGTCCCATCATTCATTTCAAAGTACCTTACATTCATATGGATAATAGGTACCATAGGAGATTGTGGGTGAATTACAATAGAAACTCCGGTAGCATAAAACTCATTCCCATTTACTTGCAGAGCTTTCGTGATTTTTTCTGGAGCTGGCCCCCATACTGCAGAAAAATTAACTCCTCCTTTAGCAAAGACATTTCCATTTTGAATTACTCTGCTTCTGCCGCCTCCGCCTTCAGCTCTTGTCCAAATATCTTCTTCAAAGAATGCTTTACCGTCACATTCTTCCAATGCTGTAGTTATCCTTTCTTGCAACCCTTTAAAGAAGCCTTCTATTTCTGTTCTATTCATTAATACTATTCTATTTGTTGCAGTTTTTTGATATGAGCCACTTGTGTTTACGTATGCAATTTCTTTTAAAATTTGATTAGTGTCAAGAAGAAGTCTTAATCAATGCTAGAATGGATAACCAATACCAATGTTAAGAGCTGTCTGACTTGCAATTCCAAATGGAGGATATTTTATTAATTTTTGTGCAATAAACCTTTTTCCTTCAGGTTCTCCAGGATCGTAGATTTTCGATCCAATATCAAATCTGAGTATCAGGAAGGAAAAGTTGAGTCTGATACCATAGCCAATACATAAAGCGATTTGTTTGTAAAAAGAATCAAATTTAAACTGGCTTCCGGGTCTCGTTTCGTCATAGTTAAATGTCCATGTGTTTCCGGCATCTGCAAAAACTGCTCCATCAAAAAAGCTGAAAATATTAAATCGATATTCTAAGCTTGCTTCAAGTAAAATTTCTCCGGGTTGTTCAAATTTGTAACCGTTTATAGGATCTTTATAGGAGCCGGGGCCAAGTCGGCGAGGTCTCCAGGCTCGGATGCTATTGCTTCCTCCAGCAAAGAAATATTTTTCATATGGTAAAACAAAATTTCCATTTTTTGCTGAATTCCCGAAAGGTCGGGCAATGCCGGCATTTATTCGGGTGGCAATTACATTGGTTTTGCCCACAGGACGATAAAACCGCAGGTCAGAATTTAGACGTATAAATTCAAAGTACTGCAAACCAAAGAGAGTAGAGTCTGTCTGTCTTAAAAGCGCAGGAATTAATCCTCCGATTTCAACAAAAGGCTTGAAATATTTTGATTTTTTGATCTTGCCAAATTCACTGTTATTATAGACGAAATAGGCATTGAAGCTTGTAACAAAAGCAGGCCTGAAGCTGACACTTAGTTTATTTCCGGAACTATCTAGCTTAGCAAGGTAATTTGTGAAGTTGGTACTCTTTACAGAGTTAATTATATTGATATCAATTGGAGAAACATTGTATTGTTTAAAAATACTAGGCATCCAGCTATATGTCAATGCACCCCTGATAGTTTGTCTCGTATATTCTGGGCGCATTACGAAATTATATCCGGTAAGCAGTTTTGTTCTCGGAGCATATTCTTTGAATTTAAATCTTAATTGAGTAGGAATGAAAATCTGAGGAAAGGAAACACTGGTATTAACTCCATATTCCTGAGTTTTGAAAACTCCTGTTGAGTCTGAAAACCCGTATTGCCCGTCAATAGAATATCTGAACGAGGTTTCATAAACTTCATATCCTTTCAGGAAATTTCTTGCCCTGATTGTGATGTTTCCGAAAGGACCCGGAACCAGGGCCTGCCCAACATTCACTCCATATTCTTGCGTTAGCTGATATTTTTGCAGAGGGCTGGTATTTATAAAAGCAGTAAGCGTTTGAGCCGAATCTTTATTTTTTTCAAAGTTTATATTAACAAACCTATACATATCCATACTTCCCAACTGTCTCTGTGTTATCTGGATTTTGCTCTGGTTGTAAAGATCACCAGGGTGAAAACTCATTTTGGAATTCAGTAGCTTTTTAGAAAAACGCTTGTCATAAAATATATAATGGATTCCTCTGTATTCAACAGTGTCCCTTGTTTTCTCCTTCCTAGAGGATATGTCAGTATTAAAATAGATCTGGGAGATTGTAAATTGATCATGAGAATCCTTTCCTGAAGGGTTTTGGATCAGGATTTCCATTGCTATCATTTTTTTGCCGATAGTACTATCTAATTTAAAGAATATATATTGTCGGCTGAAATCGAAGTACCCATTGTCTTTAAGTAATTTTGTAAGTCTTTCTCTTTCATCGGAAACATCAGATTCTTTATATCTGTTATTCACTTTCAATGGAGAATCTTTAAGGCTTGCTTTAACCAGGCTGTCTATCTTATTATCTTTTATTGAATATTTTATAGATTTTATCTTGTAGTAATCACCTTCATGGATTTTGTATACGATGGAAATTTTTTTACCCGAAGTGTCCACCTTTGAAGTTATATCTGAAAGAAAATAACCTTGAGAATGAAGATAGTATCTCATTTGTTTTTCTGTCAGATTCATTTGGGCGGAATCGTAAATTATGGGGGGCTCACCTGGAACTCTCATGAGCCAGTTGCCTTCTTTTAAATTTTTATTTAAAACCTCAAGTCGTTTCTCTTTTCTGTCTTCCAGTCTTCTGCGTTTTTTAGGTTTTTGAGTGGCTTCTATTTTTTTGTCGAATTTTTTTTCAACAGAATCTCTTTTGTTAGCAATTTTTAAAGAGTCATAATTTCTTTTTCCAAAATAGTATATAGCAACATAGGGCGTTGTGCCTAAAAATTTCCTGTTAGGAATTTGTTTATAGTAGACAGAGAGGTCATCATAAGGAATTTTTTTGTTTCCTTTAATGGTCTGTCTGTACAGAAGGTACTCGTTTTCTTTAAGTTGCTTTGTCGGTGAGCAGGCGAAGGTAAAAAAAAGCGTACTTCCTATGAATAAAATATAATATATTGACTTAAAATTCGGCACTGGGTATGATTTCCAGAAATAAACAAAAACTTATCAAATCTTTACAAATTAAGAAATACCGTAAACTGCACCAAATGTTTTTGGTTGAAGGTGCTATAAATGTGAAGGAATTATTAGACTCTGACTTTAAGATTGAGCATCTTTTTGTTACGCGCCATTTTTTTGAAGAAAATGAAGTTATCTTAAAATCTTCTTGTGTCGACTATGAATATGCTGATGAGAAAGAGTTGAGCGAAGCCGGTACACTGGAAAGTAATAATGCTGCATTAGCTATTGTGAAAATGAAAGAGGAGAGGCCGTTGAATGCAAATAAAGGAGAGTTTATACTTGTACTGGATGAGGTTAGAGATCCCGGAAATCTTGGTACTTTGATTCGAATTGCAGACTGGTATGGGATTTCAAAAATAATTTGCAGCGAACAATGTGCGGAACGTTATAATCCTAAAGTTATTTCCGCTACAAAAGGATCATTTATTCGTGTAGATATGTACTACTGTAATCTGCAAATCTATCTTAAAGAATTAAATAATGCTGGCGTGAAAGTTTTTGGTGCGTTCCTCAATGGTGATAACATTCATAAAATAAATTTTCCTGAAACAGGTGCAATACTATTAGGGAATGAAGCTTCAGGTATAAACAAGGAACTCGAGGAGTATGTAACAGATAAGATTACAATCCCTCGGTTTGGTGGCGCGGAATCTTTAAATGTTGCAGTCGCAAGTGCAGTTATTCTTGATAATGTAAGAAGAAGGAAATCTTAATCAAGAGCTAGTGCATTTTCAGATTTAGGATCTTTCAGATAGATATCAATTAAATAATGTGCAACATAGAGTAGTGGAGTCAGTATAACTGCAACACTAAACTTGTAGATATAGTTAATGATTCCTATAGAAAAGATCTGTGACAAGGACCATTGAGACTCTCCTCCAAAGATATAAAAGGCTATATAAAGTACCAGAAAACTGTCAATGAGTTGGGATATAAGAGTTGAAAGAGTAGCTCTCAACCAGATTCCTTTGCCTGCTGTTTTATTTTTTATGGTATGAAATACATATGCATCCAGAAGCTGGCTAACCAGAAAGGCCAGTATGGATCCTATCATGATTCCAAAGCCTTGCCTGAAGATTTTACCGTAAGCATAATCAATATTAAATGGAGTGCCAGTATGATCAGTATTGTTGATCTTAATCCAGAATTCGGCGGGAGGAAGATCTGTAGCGATATAGATGACTCCAAACCCATAAGCAATAAGAATTGCAGCAAGATAACTTATTTTTTTTACTCCGTCTTTTCCGAAATATTCATTAATAATGTCTGTAATTATAAAAACAACAGGCCAGATGATTGCCCCGGCTGTAAGATTAAAGTCTAGTTTGATGTTGTTCCAAAAAGGTATTTGAGCTGGTTTAAAGCCCAATAGAGCTTCAAGAGAAAATATTTTAGGTCCTATGATTTCAGCGGTAAGCGCATTAACGAGGAAAATTCCGGTCAGAAAGATGAATAGATTCATCTTTTTTCCTGAAATCGTATCTTTCATAACGGTTCATCATCTATTGTGAATACCAAACCTTCTTCAGCCAGAAAGGAATTTTGGAATATAGTTCTTGCTTCTGCCAGATGTGGCTCTATATCCTTATATCTTGCCGAAAAATGACCCAGCAACAAGGTTTTAACTTTGGTTTCCTTTGCTGTCCAAGCTGCCTGAAGAGTTGTACTATGATAAGTTTCTTTTGCCCTGCTTTCCATGTCATGCAGAAAGGTTGCCTCGTGGTAAAGCATATCCACACCTTTTATTTGTCCAAACATGCCAGGGTTGTATGCTGTATCGGAACAATATGCGTAGCTTCTACTTTTTCTTGCCGGGAACGTATATTGTTCACTTTTTAGCAAATTACCTTCTTTATCTATTACATCTTCTCCTTCTTTTAAAGCAATTATCTGAAGAGGGGTTACATGATCAGGAATTTTGGTTTTATCGATTTTTCTTTTCTTAGGTTTTTCTTTAAAAAGAAACCCACAACAGTTTATTCTGTGTATCAGAGGAATAGTCTCTACAGTCAGATTCTCCAAATCCAGGATAACCTTTTGAGTCGTGGTATCTAGTTCGGTAAAAATGATTTTAAAGTTTAGGAAAGTTTCCGAATGTTTAAGCTGGATTGTGATGATTTCGTCCAGCCCGGGAGGACCAAAGAGATATAAGTCTTTGGTCCTCCCGTTTAAGTGCATGGTACTCAGTAATCCAACGAGACCGAGGTAATGATCTCCATGCAGGTGAGAGATGAATATGTAGTTTATCTTCGTAAATCTGATCTTGTATTTGATCAGTTGGAGTTGTGTTCCTTCTCCACAATCAATAAGAAATAGCTGGTTGTTGATTGTTAGTAGTTGCGAAGAATGGTGCCTGTTAAATACAGGAGTGGCTGAACTAGAGCCTAGTATTTTAATTTCAAAAGGCAATGCGATTATTCTTCTTTATTTTCAGCTCTAAGGTTTTTCTCCAATTCATTCATGAATATTGCGTCAACAGACTCTTCTACTGTTGGAATCAGATTAAGAATGTTGTCTAGATGGGAGATTTTAATCAGTTTCATTACATGATCGCTTATTCCGGTTAACACAAACATTCCTTGTTCGTTATCACAAAGGCGATTTCCAACAAGAATAGAGCTTAGTCCTGATGAATCGACATATTTCACGTCATTCATATCAAGAATGATGTTTTTTGAACCTTCTGCATTTAATTTTACTAATTCTGATTTTAACTCAGGTGCAGTTGCAGAAGTCAGTTTTTCTTCGTGAAGCTGAACAAGACTGTATTTCTCTGTTTTTTCAATCGTATATTTCATATAATTCCCCTTAGGTATCTAAATTTATAAAAAATCTTTTAAAAATCAATTATTAGCATTTATTGCATTAAGTATGTTTTTCTTTATTCTCTCCTGAATATCTTCAGTAGAACTGGGCTTTTTGAAATTTTCCCCTGTAACTTTTTCGAAAAGTTCAATGTACCTTTCCGATATATTATTCACTATTTCCGGAGTCATTTGTGGAATTTTTTGTCCTTCCTTACCTTGAAATCCGTTTTCAATGAGCCATTGTCTTACAAATTCCTTAGATAACTGTTTTTGAACTTCCCCCTTTTTCTGTCTTTCTTCGTAACCTTTTGCATAAAAATATCTTGAAGAATCAGGGGTATGTACCTCATCAATCAGGTAGATTTTTCCATCGGTATGCCCAAACTCATACTTTGTATCTACTAATATCAGATCTCTGGTTTTTGCTATTTCTGTGCCTCTTTGGAATAAAGCTCTTGTATATTTTTCGAGAACAATATAATCTTCCTCAGATACAAGCCCTTGTTTTAATATTTCTTCTCTTGAAATATCTTCATCATGGCCTTCACTTGCTTTGGTTGTAGGGGTAATTATAGGTGAAGGAAGAGGATCATTCTCTTTAAGACCTTCAGGAAGTGCAACTCCGCAAAGCGTCCTTTTACCTGCTTTGTATTCTCTCCAGGCATGACCGGCAAGGTAGCCTCTGATCACCATCTCAACAGGGAAGGTTGTGCATTTAATTCCAATTGTCACTGATGGGTCCGGAACGGATTTAACCCAGTTTGGTACTATATCGGATGTTGCTTTAAGGAAAATTGATGCTATTTGGTTAAGCACCTGTCCTTTATAGGGGATGGGCTCAGGGAGCACCACATCAAATGCTGAAATTCTGTCTGATGCTACCATTACAATTTTATCTGCAAATGAATAGACATCTCTTACTTTTCCCCTGTAAAATGCCGTCTGTCCGGGAAAGGAGAAGTTGGTTTCTTTTATTGCGTTCATGCTATAATTCAGAAAAGCAAAAATATAAAAAAAAATAACCTTACGATGGCACAAGGTTAATTTTAGTGGGGATTACTTATAAATTTTTTCCGAGATTTTTACGTCATTTTTATATTGCTCGCTTAGAACTTGTTTACCTTCAGCATTATAGTAGTTCCAGGTGCCTGTCTTCTTACCATTGATATAACTTCCGGTAAACTCAATCTGACCGTTTTCAAAAAAGTTTTTATGATTACCATATGGAGTGCTGTTTTTATAGGTCGTTTGGCTTTTTACTTTTCCTGAAGGGTAGAAGGCCTGCCATACTCCAGATTTTATTCCATTGGAATAGTATTGTTTTTCGATTAAATGTTCTTCAGAATCATAAACTAAACGTTCTCCATGAATGGCATTATTGACGTAAATTTCTTTTGATTTAAGCTTGCCATTGTCCCAATATGAAGTCCATTCCCCTGTTTTGATTTTATCCAGATCCCCTGTAATGCTTTTATTTTTTTCCGAATTGCGTTTGCCATTTGCTGACTTCTCGGATAATGTGATATAGTGTTGTTGATGAATTAGCTTACCTTCTTTATTATACAGCTTTGTGTTTTGTGTGACCCCGACATCTTCTGATTTAATAATGCTTTCTTCTGAAATGTTACCATTTTCATGGTAGGAAACATTTTTTCCGGTTTTAACTCCTGCTTTGTAGTTAAATACACTTTTAGGCGCCCCATTATCATAAAATGAATTAACGGTTCCTTCCGGCTGACCGTTTACCATGATTCCTTCCGAGATGACAGTGCCAGCTTTGTTGTATCTTTTAAATTTAATCTGATTTTTGTTGCCATCTTTAAAAGATTCGGTTTCAATTCCACCTTCAGGATAATAAGTCTTGAAGAAGCCGGAAGGGAATCCTCCTTTGTAGTTTTCTTCTGTTTCAGGATTCCCGTTTTCATAAAAGGTTTTGGCTATCCCATTTTTCTTATTGTCCTGATAAGTAATCTCAGAGCGTACCTTGCCTGACTGATAATATTCCTCAACAATTCCATCTACTGCTCCTTTCTTATACATGGCAGTGCTTTTGATCTTGCCGCTATTAAAATAAGAGGTGATCATTCCGTTGAGGCTATCATTCTCATAGAAGCCCTTCTGTAAAAGAGTACCTTTGGGGTCGAATACAGAAAATGGTCCCTTTCTTTTGCCTTCTCTGAATGTTATCCTGGTTTTTACAGCTCCGTTTTCATAGTATTCAGTAAGTGTACTGTCATACAAACCATTTTTGACAAAGCCTTCGCCTGTAAGCTTTCCGGAAGGAGCATATTTTTTATAAAGCTGAAGGTCGGAAGCTGAAGTCTTTTCATATACTTCTTTTGAAAGGAGGGTTCCCTGAATAGAGTAGTTTAGCTGTTCTCCGATCTTTCTGCCATTGGAGTATGTGGATTTTACTTTAGGATTATCATTTTCGTAAAATTCGGCATAGGTCCCATCAAGGAGGTTGTCTTTATAGTTTGATTTTATAAGTATATCTCCTTCCGGGGAAAACAAAGTATAGCTTCCGTTTTTTACTGTTGTGTCATCTTCATTTACATAATATTGTTCTCTTACAGGAATTTTCATTCCTGCACTATCATATTTAGGATAATAGGTAGAGATCAGCTTCTGACTTTGGCCAAGTGCCGGAACGGCAGCCAGTAGTACAAGAAGAAGAATTACATTTCTGAATAAAAAGGACATAACAAGAAAAGTTTTAAGCAGAACGTATACTTTGTATTTTCTATTAGAATTAGTCAGACTTTAATTTTTTCTGATAACCAAAGCCGAGGCTCCGCCACCACCGTTACAAATTCCACTAACTCCAATAGCTCCATTCTTATTGTTTAATACGCTTGTCAGTGTGGTGATGATTCTTGCTCCGGAACAACCAATTGGATGGCCAAGTGCGACTGCACCTCCATAAATATTCACTTTTGAAGGATCCAGGCCAAGTTTTATATTATTGGCAATGGATACTACAGAAAAAGCTTCATTTATTTCATAGTAATCAACTTCAGAAGCTGATATTCCTGCAAGGTTGATAGCCTTTGGTATAGCAAGGGAGGGAGTTGTGGTAAACCATTCCGGATCTTGCTCGGCATCTGCAAATCCTATAATAGATGCGAGAGGTTTAAGACCAAGGCTTTCAGATTTTTCTTTACTCATCAGAAGCAGGGCAGAAGCGCCATCATTGAGCGTACTTGCATTTGCAGCGGTAACACTACCTTCCTTGTCAAAGACCGGTTTAAGGCCTGGTATTTTTTCGAAATTTACTTTTGTATATTCTTCATCTTCCGATATAACCAAAGGTTCTTTGCCTCTCTGCTCAATTTTTACCGGTACTATCTCTTCTTTGAAAGCCCCTGATTTTACGGCTTCTGCAGCCCTCTTGTAACTTTCAATGGCAAAGTTATCTTGCATCTCACGGGTAATATTCATTTGTCTGGCTGTGTTCTCAGCAGCATTGCCCATGTGATAATCCTTATAGACATCCCACAAACCATCTTTGATAATACCATCAGTCATCGTGCCATGTCCGAGACGTAATCCGAATCTTGCTCTGTCTGCATAGTATGGAACATTAGACATGCTTTCCATTCCCCCTGCAATTACTATATCTGCATTACCCAGCATTATAGATTGAGCACCCAGCATTACCGCTTTCATTCCAGAAGCGCAAACCTTGTTAATAGTTGTACAAACAACAGAGGTGGGAAGGCCGGCAAATATTGCTGCTTGTCGTGCAGGTGCCTGTCCTAGATTTGCGGTAAGTACATTGCCCATGATTACCTCTTCCACATCCGAAGGTTTGACTTTTGATTTATCCAAAACACCTTTAATAGCGATACTGCCTAGCTGTGTAGCTGAAAAATTTGCCAGTGAGCCTCCAAAACTGCCTATGGGTGTTCTCACTGCTGATATGATATATACTTCTTTCATATTCTATGTTAGGTTTAAATTCAACGCTAGCTTGTACGCTCTAAATACAATTCGGTTAAACTTTGTTATAAGCTACTGATTAAGTTGATTTTGCTACCAGTCTGGTAAATCCTGAGCGTCTTCAGGTTTGGTCATTTGTTTTTGCTGAAGGTACTGAATTTCATTTTGCTTCATAGCATCAAGAATTGCTCTTGCTCTTTGAAGACTTAGATTAGCAGCTTTTAATCTATTAGAAATTAAGTCTTCATTCTCCTTATTACCATTTTTTTGATTTCTCAGTTCATTTTTCTCATTTTCCGGATTGGATTGACCTCCCTGATGTTTTCCACTTCCTTCTGAAGCTGATTTTTCTGTATTATTAGCGCCTTTGTTTCCAGAGTTGCCTATTGAATTTCCACTTCCAATCTGGTTTTCATCTGATGCTTTTCCTGTATTTTCCTGATTGGAAGCCTGTTTTTCTTTTTTATATCCAACTCCGGTTTGATATTGCTCTTCTAGTTTTATCAATTTCTGAATGAGTTCAAAATTGATTCTGGCAATTTCATTGGCCGTGTTTGCTTTCAGAGATTCTGTATAATGGTAAATGGCTTTGTTTTTTTTTCCAGTCATCCAGAAGACGTTTGCCAGTTGTTGATGAGCTATTGATCTGGTAATTCTATCTTCTGAGTTCAACAAATTATGATATATTTTTTTTGAATTGGCTGTATCCTGAATATTATAATAGCTGTGGGCAAGGTTTAACAGAATGTCTTCATCCTTGATCTTGTACTTGTTGATGAGAATTGAATAATCCTTTATCGCAAATTCATATTCGCCCTTCTGAAAGTTCTGCTCTGCGGAGTCAATATAATTGTTGATTTCCGAAAATCTGTTCAGGAAACTCCAGATAGTAACAAATATATTTGCGAGAAGTATCAGTCTCATAAACTAATGGTTTTAACAGTGATTAAAACATCCAGAAGTATAAGAAACAAACCAAAAAGGAGGAAATAGAAGTATTTATTTGCGGTAGCATCAACTTTCTGATAGCCTGTTGTCACCCCTTCAATTTGGTTGATCCGTTCAGAAAGGTAATTCAGATCATTTCTGTTATCGTTTGTTTCGAAATAAGAACCACCGGTTGTTGAAGCAAGTTTTTTCAATTCAGAGGATCGTAGAGATGTGATTATTTCCTGCCCTTCTTTATCTTTTTTAGGTCCATAAGTTTCAGGTATGGTGCCTCCGGAAGATGTACCAATACCTACGGTGAGGAGGGAGATTTTATTTTGTTTGAATAACTTTAATAATTTGTCCGGATCTGCTCCAAAATTTTCCCCGTCAGATATAAGAATGACAAACTTTCCCACATCGTGAATTTTCGTTTTAGTTGCAGAAAGCTTTTCCATTGCAAGTTGCATGCCTGAGCTTATATTAGAGGTGCCGCCTACCTGTCGTTTTGTAATGGACTGAAGGAACATTTTGAAAGCATCTTTGTCATAGGTGAGAGGGCAGAGTAGGTTGGCATCCGAAGAAAAAGTGATCAGGCCGATTCGGGCAGAGTTTAATCGGTCTGCAACATTGGAAAGCTCTTTTTGAGCCTTTTCGATTCTGGAAGGAAGTACATCATTACTATTCATAGAGGCCGAAACATCAAGTACAAAGAAGATGTCTTTTCTTGTAGTTTTAATTTCCTTTTTGGTATCTCCGAAAGAAGGTCCAAGGAAAGCTATAATGAAAGCTCCGAAATAAGCAGAGCGGAGGAAGAATTTATAGAAAGATCTCCTCATATTGCTTTTTACTTTGGATGAAACAAGTATCATCCGGATAAAATACATGAGGTAAAACAGGAGAAAAATTCCGATAAGTGTATATTCAAGAATACCGATAGGTTTACTCCAGATCATTTGTTCAGAACAAAATTGAGATTAACAGGGTGGAAAAATAGGCTTTTTTGAACAATAAATTAAAAAAATATAAGAAAAGAAGATGAAAAGAAGAGGGTAAACCATTGCAGTATAGAATTATATTGAAAATTTGAGAAATTATTCTAATTATTTTTAGAATTTAGTTGGAATATTAAAATAAGTTCCGTTATCTTTGCATCGCTTTTTTGAAAAAGGGAGAGGTGCCTGAGAGGCCGAAAGGAGCGGTTTGCTAAACCGTCGTACGGGTCAAACCGTACCGGGGGTTCGAATCCCCCCCTCTCCGCTGGAAACCTGGGAGAAAAGTTTGGGAGGCAAAACCTATCAAAAAGATAGCAAAAGTTCTTTAAAGTTTCGGGGTGTAGCGTAGCCCGGTTATCGCGCCTGGTTTGGGACCAGGAGGTCGCAAGTTCGAATCTTGCCACCCCGACTTATTTCTTTCTTAGGAAAGAGCTGTGATAAAATACTGCTTTGTTCAATTGAACGGGTCCTGTAGCTCAGCTGGATAGAGCAACTGCCTTCTAAGCAGTAGGTCTTTGGTTCGAATCCAAACAGGATCACAAGAAAGCTTAAAAGCCTGCAATAGGAAATGTTGCAGGCTTTTCCTTTTAATTAAAAGGAGATGAATTTTCTAAATTAGAATTATGGGAGGCAAAACCCACAAAAAGAAGGCAAAAAGTTCTTAAAGTTTCGGGGTGTAGCGTAGCCCGGTTATCGCGCCTGGTTTGGGACCAGGAGGTCGCAAGTTCGAATCTTGCCACCCCGACTTTTCTTTCCTAGGAAAGAGCTGTGATAAAATCACTACTTTGTTTAATTGAAAGGGTCTTGTAGCTCAGCTGGATAGAGCAACTGCCTTCTAAGCAGTAGGTCTTTGGTTCGAATCCAAACAGGATCACACAAGAGATGTTAAAAGCCTGCAATTCCAATGTGTTGCAGGCTTTTTTGTTTTTGATCGGTAGTTTCTTCTTATAAATTATACTGGATCAATGGGAAAATCTGGGGAAGTGATCCGAGATTTCAAGATCTGATTGATACCGTCGCTTTAAGCGATGGCATCAATTAACTTACGGGGTCAATCGTCTAATCAAATAAAATATTCAGAAGCCTCCTTTTTTCATTCTGTATTCTTTAAGTGCCTCAATATATAATCTAATAAATGCCTCGTTTGAAAACGGATTTTGGCTTGTTACCAACTCCCGGTCCTTGATGGCAAAGTTTTGTTTAGGTTTTCCATGTTTGTAATCTAGTCCTAAGCTCTTTAACTGCCTTGCAATTTTGCGATTGTATGGTTTGCCTTTCATTACAAATTTTTCGATATAGAACTCTTCGAATCCTGATACAGAATTTACCTTGTAACCGACAAAA
The DNA here is from genome assembly GCF_000775915.1 of Sporocytophaga myxococcoides. Taxonomy (NCBI): domain Bacteria; kingdom Pseudomonadati; phylum Bacteroidota; class Cytophagia; order Cytophagales; family Cytophagaceae; genus Sporocytophaga; species Sporocytophaga myxococcoides. The sequence continues at coordinate 69,407 of NZ_BBLT01000015.1, read as the reverse complement.
GGATTTTCAGCTTTGGGAATAGAGAGTATCAAAGCTGGCGCATGGCAAATCAAACCTATCGGTTTTTTGTTTTGAGAAAATCCCTTGAGGATTTCGGACATCTTTTCATCATGTATCAGATCTACCATTAATCCCTGCCCTCCAGGTACTATTATTCCTGAGTATGCATGAATATTTTGAAGAGCATTTTCCAAAGACAAAGGCCTATTAAACCTTGGATTGCTATTGATAAAGTCTTTTGCTTCCTGAATCTCTCCTTCTTTTCCTTTCCAATAAGTTAAGTCATAACTTTCCTTATCAATGGATGAAACGATTCCCCCTGGTGTTGCAAAATCTACACCATAGCCCAGATCGACTACTTCTTTATATGCCAGATAAAACTCACTTAAAAATACACCTGTCTGATTATATGTCTTCCCATTTTTTAAAGGAAGTTCCTTTGCTGCACTCATTACAAAGAGTATCTTATTTTCTTGTGCTTTTAAAAAGGAAGCTGTCAAAAGAAGGATTGTGATGAAAATTGTTCTGGTTCTCATTATATGAATAGTTTTTTTAGAATGAATGATTTAGTACTTCTTAGAATGAATGATTTAGGACTTCCAAACCTTCTGAATTTTAATGTCAGCTGATTCTTTCAGAATATCAACTTTCATCAGAAAGTGTGAATGTTAATTATTCAGTTAATGAAAATCGGATTTCAGAAATACAATTGCATTAACATATGTAAAGGGATTTTAAATAAATTTGACAAGTCTTGGGCAATGATGAGAACTTTAAAAGATTGCACTAGAAGATATTTCAGTTTTTCCCTTTTTTGTATAAGAGGCAAATCGTAGTATGTAGAATTAAGGGAGACAAAACTGATAAAGGAGAAGCAAAAAGTTCTTTAAGTTTCGTGGCGTAAAAATTTTAAAAAAATCAATGTGTTGTAGTTTGTTTTATTGGTTAAACATGGTCAAGTTTCATTTTTTAAAATCCATTGATTAAATTTATTATCTATATTATTGCCAGTTACTTTTATTGATATCCTTAATATTTCATCTATTTTTATTGCAACCTTAAATTATTTTGATCAATTTGACGTTAAAGGTTAGATGAAACGATTACTTGCATTTCTATTTCTGTTTATTTATCTATTAAATCATGCAGTATATGCGTTGCCTGTATTTAATAGTGCAGATAATAGTTATGAATTTAAAAAGAAATGCAAGTATGGAAGAAAGGATAAATTAATTAAAATTCCTTCTTCCGGAAAAACAAACTTATCAGATAAGCAGAAAAAATCAGATAAGAAAATTATAACTTTTTGTTCATCTGATATACATATTCTTCAGTATAACTTTTATTCAATTATATCACACAACCTCAATAGCCATCATCAGTTTTATGAAGCTGCTGATTACTCTTGCTGGGGCAATATTCATTCTCCTCCTCCCTGTTTTAATTAGTTAATTTCAAATTGATATTACATACAGATGTAATAGGGATAATTATGTCCTTTCAGAATCACTCTGTATAGTTATATAACCTTGCCTCATTCTTAATGAAGGTACGGGATACCTATGTTTTTCAAAAGAGCTAACTAATTAAAACCTCCAATGACCTTACAAAATAAAAATAAGTCAAAAGCAATTATACTGACCATTTTAATCAGTATCTCTTTATGGCATTCGTCATTTGTATTAAGGCCTGTAACAGGGAACGATACATTAATAGGCAAAGACAAAGATTTGATAAACTATGCTGTTCTTATCAGTCAACCTAATCATATAAAAGCAGTCGTTAACACCGCTGAAGCGATAACAAAAGACAGTAAATACAAGCGAGATACATTGGTTGTTATGGCCTGCGCCAAATCCGTAGAAGTGTTTGTGAAAGATAATGAATTTGCTGATATGATTCTGAAAGGAAAAGCCGCTGGTATACATTTTAAGGTATGTGGCATGTCTCTTCACCAATTCAATATTGATCCTGCTACATTAATAGAGGGAATTGATATTGTTCCCAATGGACTTACCTACTTGTTTGATTTGCAGATGAAAGGTTATAAAACCGTGGAGTTGTAATCAATTAAAATGTGAGTCTTGCTCATATTATTCAATCATAAAAACAAAAACTAAAATGGAAGCATTTAAAATATCAGATAAAAATACTCTATACCAATCATCCTCTTCAGCGGTTTTGCTGACAGGACTAAGATGGGTTACCGGCTGGCTCTTCTTCTCTGCTTTCTGGAGAAGATTGATTCTGGAAAATAAATTAGATCCAGATGGAATAGGCTATGTGGGAGAGAAGTTTAATCACTTCTTTCCAAACGCCATTATCGTTAAGCCCATGATTCATTTCCTGATCACTCATCCTGATTTCCTGCAAATATTTCTATTCGTATTTACAATCATTGAAGCACTGGTGGGGCTGGGTTTATTGCTTGGATTATTTACCAGAGCCTCTGCATTAGGAGTCTTTTTGCTATCGCTGGGAATCTTATTTGGTGCAGGATGGCTTGGAACAACTTGCCTGGATGAATGGCAGATTGGTGTTCTGGGTACTATAGCAGGGTTGGTTATGATGGTAGCAGGTGCAGATAAATTCTCTTTAGATAGGTGGCTTCTTTCAAAATTCCCCGGTTTAAATGATAAAAAATGGATTCAATATGTGGGGTCAGGTGATATTAATTTGAGTAATAAAGCATTTACATTCTTCTCTTTGTTCATCGCTGTATTTTCTCTGGCCATAACTTTATATACCAATCAAGTCTTTCATGGGGGCGTATGGGGCAAACTTCATAATCTTTCATTGAAACCGAATATTGTAATTTCAGACGTAAAGTACGATAAAGCCCGAGGTCTAAGTTTTGATCTGTTTCGCGATCAGGGAATTGATACTTATGGTGCATTTATCACAAGGATTTCGTTGAAAGATAAGAATGGGAATGTTATTAAAGAGTATTTGTATAATGAGCTTTCTGAAATACCTGGTCAGAATATTGATAATTATTATATTACCAAGGTGAAAACAGGCAAAAATAGTTTGATCATTCCCTTAGGAGCCAAAGCAAAAGTTACTTTTCCAATGGACATTACAGAAGGGGGAAATTATTTTATTGAAGTGGAGGACATAAGCGGTAAGGTCTGGCAGCACAGTTTTAAAATTCAGAAAGTAATATAATGACAGACAAGGGATATAAAGTCGTATTTCATTTAGGAACTAATGACGAGCAAGTATGGAAATCATTGATAAAGCAAATTGGAAATGTCCAAAAAGAAGTCCCGGCAATCATAGTGGAAGTCATAACTCACGGTTTGGGGGTGGAGCTGTTGTTCAGCAATAGCAGATTCTCCAATGTTCTGGAAGAAATGGCTAATAGGGGAATTCTGTTTTCAGCTTGCAGGAATACTCTTAATGAAAGGGGCGTGTCTTCTTCCTCTGATTTAATCTCTGTCGCAAGAATAATACCATCTGCATTAGCTCATCTGATATTCAGACAAAGCGAAGGGTGGAGTTATATAAAAGTTGGTATTTGAAATAAACATTATAAAAGGTGCTTAAAAGAGCACCTTTTATTTTTTTAACTGTTGGAAGTACTCATTTTGTAAATTATCCTTGAATTCTTGCTCGTTTAATAATAAGGATGCAAAAGAGGTTACCTAATTCACCCAGTTGATATATAATGCTTTAAAACCTAAATTTTTATTGCTATGAACAAAATTATATTCACAATCCTGCTGTTTTTTTTTAGTTACAAAGTTTTTCCTAATTCTCGTATTTTAAATAGTTTTGAGGGATCTGTATTGTGTGATACACTTGTCACAACATACCGGATCCCAGAGGAATTTCAAGGAAAATATCATTATAAAGTTGAGGTACTGAAAAGTGATACGTCTCAGCAACTGGTAATAAAATATCTTTTGGAAAGCGCAGAAACTGAAGTTATAAAAGAAATTACCACGGATTTAAAGAAATACTTTTCTTCTTCAATTCCCTCTTCTGCTGCAGATGCCAACCTTAGATGGATTGTAGTCCACAATATTTATATAGACGGTCAGTTGAAATCAACCCAATTGACTATGGGATGGCCATACAATCCTTGCTATACTTTAAAATCTGATTGCAAGGAAGTTATTGTTTTCAGAAAAAGACTGGAAGATATTTGTCCTGCTGCGGATGTTTATCCTAAGCCGTTCGTAAAAATTGTAAATGATAGTATTCTGGTCAATTTTAAAAATGTCATAAAGCCCCGCAATGTTACTTGTAAAGCTTTAGGGACAGAGGTTGTAACGGACAGTATTGTATTAAGCAAGCTTTCACAACTTGAATTTATGATATTCCATGCCGACACTCAGATTGTATATTGTGTAAATGCACCATGCCCTCCTCGGATAGAAATGACAAAAATCGGAACAGCAGATCTCCGCAATTGTCTTCCGGATAAAAATGAAAATGTATTTGAAGGATCTTTTCTGTGTAAAAATCTAAGTGCAAACCTTAACCTTCCTAAAAATCTTCAGGGAAATTACAGCTATACTTATAAAGTTGAATTTGTCAAAAATACATTGGTCATCGATTATTACCTGACACAAGATCGGGCTGATTGGCTTGAAAAGATCAATATTTCTTTGAATGATGTATTCCTGCCGGAAAATGTGATTAAGGATAATAGACTGGCAGAAGTTCCGGTAATTCAGAATGTTCATTTAAATGGGAACCTATATGTAATTAAGGGCTTTGGACAACCAGTGAACAGATGTTTTGAATATAAAACTGATTGTAATAAAATTACTTTATACAGGAGGTATTTACATGCGATATGCTCAAGCCAGGATATTTATACTAAACTAACTTACAGGATAGAGGAAGAGAAGGGGGCTATCTTTGCCAGTCTCAGCGATTCGATTGTCTTTTCAGAGATTGTATGTCTTGCTGTTGGAAACGTTATTAAAAGTGATAGTATAGAAATTACCAATATGAAGGATCTTAAATATGAATTACAGGTGAATGAAGTACGGAATTATCACGGCGAATTAATATACAAAGCTCCGGATTATTATACATGGTCATCTAAAGTTGAACTTAATGAATGCGTTATTGCAGGAACAGACAAAGTTGAAACTGTAAATAACAATCCCTGGCCGAATCCTTGCACTACTGACATACATCTGAAAGGTCACGAAGGCAAAATCATCTTTACCAATCAGGTTGGACAATTGTTTGTCATAGGAGGAAATGAGGTCTTTAATGTCTCCGATTTGCCAAGAGGTATCTACATTATTACTTATGAGAAAGATGGTCTCACCAGAAGGGAGAAGGTAGTCCTGAAATAAAATAAGAACTCCGGTTTTGAAAAAAGCCGGAGTTCTTATTTTTGATTTAATTAATGGTCTGAATTTTATTTTAATACAAATGTATTTTTACCAAGAAGCTGTATGAATTAAGATTTGTAACCTCAAGTTTTCAAAAGATCTTTTAAAGCCAAACTTATATTGGTTCGGGTTATTTTTACCTTTAGAATTTTTTAAATAAAAAAGAACCTCAGTATTTATACTGATATTTAATGCCAGCCCTCTATTCACTGATTGTATTTTTGATTCTCTTTCCAGTTAATATTGGATTGAATAATCAATCTTTTCAAGATTAATATTCGTATGCAAATTCCAATGCCTAATTATTAAGCTACCTGGTATGTTAGAAAGAACTAAGCTGGAATAATGAGCTGTGGTTTTGATTGCCAAGGACCTAAAATAAATGCTAACTGTTATATAAATGAAGTAGATCCTATTAACATTAAAGAAGTCGTTCACGTATATATGCTATATCATTTTGTTATTACTTACTTTTCTAAATTTTAAATTCTTAAAGTGAACCTATGAGAAAAATCTCTACACTTTTTTATGCATTACTTGTTTGTCTGTTAGCTTTTCCCTTTGCTAATGAAGTATTAGGTCAGGCAGGAACGATAGATGAATCGTTTGTAGCAAGTAAATTTAATTCACATGTGAGAGTTATTAAAGTATTGTCAGATGGGAAAATAATTGTTGCAGGAGAGTTTACGAGTTATAATGGAAAAACCGTAAATAGAATAGCACGATTAAACGAGGACGGTTCCCTGGATGAGACCTTTAATCCTGGAGGTACAGGAGCTAACAGCAATATTCATGCTGTGGAAATACAAAAGGATGGTAAAATTTTAATAGGTGGTTCATTCTTTAGTTATAACGGTGAAGGGACAAACAGACTTGCAAGATTAAATCCGGATGGAACTTATGATAAAACATTTAACATTGGAGAGGGATTTAATAATATTATATATGCAATCGCAATTCAGGAAGATACTAAAATTATTGTAGGAGGGGCTTTTACTGTTTTTAACAACAGTAGCATTAATAGAGTCGTTAGACTTACCTCAACAGGGGCAAAAGATGATACCTTTGTTGTTGGTACAGGATTGAATGGAGAACCAAGATCTATTATTATTCAACCAGATCAGCAAATATTGGCAGCCGGGCTTTTTTCGACTTATAATGGTGCAGCAGCTCAAGGTGTTGTCAGAGTCAATGCTAATGGCTCAAAAGACAATACATTTAATAGCAGCACAGGGACTAATGGAGAAGTGTGGGATATGGCTCTTCAATCTGATGGAAAGATCATCCTAGGAGGAGCATTTACAAAGTATAAGAGTATATCTAAGAATTATTTGGTAAGGATTAACAGCGATGGAACGATTGATAATAATTTTGCTATGGGGACTGGGGCTGATGAGGATATCCACTCTGTAACTATACAGAAAGATGGAAAGATAATTATAGGGGGAGAATTTAATACCTTCAATAAAAATTTAGAAAAATACCTTAGCAGATTAAACGCAGATGGTACCGATGATCCTACCTTTAGCTTGGAAATAGGGCCTAATTTACCTGTATTTGCTACCGAATTAGATGCTGATAGTAAAATTTTAATTGGGGGTTATTTCTTACGTTATGCGGATTTGGAACATCCACATTTGGTTCGCTTAAATGGATCTTTATCACCGGTTGCAAACGTTTTAGATGCAGGATTTAATAAGGTATTTAAATTATACCCTAACCCTGCTTTAACTAATATAACTCTTGAACTGCCTGAGTCAAGTGAGGGGGCAGAGTTAAAAATTATCTCAAGCTCAGGAGCCTTGAAGAAGAGCATTGTTTTATCTGACATGATGAATACTATAGACATCAAGGAGCTTGAAAAAGGGATTTATTTTTATGAAGTTTGGTCTCAAGAGGCAAAGAAGATAAATGGGAAGTTGATAGTTCAGTAATTGCATTAAGACTATTAATATCAGGCACGCAATAATGCGTGCCTTTTTATTTATAACAAGGGCGTTAACATGAAGAGATATACAGAATGTAAAAGGATTTCAGTCAGATAATGGATTACCTCTAATTGCTAGCCTTTCGAATGCACAAGTTCTCTGCTTTTGTGAAAATTGATGATTCCTCCATGAAGAAGTACTTCCGTCTGTCTTTCGCTCAGACCATGGGTTAAACGATATTTAAGATTTTTAGTCATATTCAGAGCAACATGCTCGGTGTTTTTTAAGAAGCTGTCAGTTATTCCTGATATTCTGATTTCATCATTCGGATCAATGGTATCATAATCTGATTCATTTATGAATTCAAATGGAATAATTCCGAAATTGATCAGATTCTGCCAGCCAAGGCGTGCATAGCTTTTAGCGATGACTGCAATTTGTCCGATATATCTGGGAGCTATTGCTGCATGCTCTCTGCTTGATCCCTGAGCATAGTTATGCCCGGCTACTACTATATGTCCTCCATAAGTTTCCTGTGCTTTAATCGCTTTAACATAAAACTGACTGTCTATTATATTAAAACTCCACTTACTTATTTCAGGAATGTTGCTACGATAGGAAAGCACTTTAACTCCTGCTTTCAGAATTTCATCCGTAGAGATATTATCGCCCATCTTAAGTAGAACAGGGGCTTCAAATGTATCTGGGAGTGGACTGAAATCAGGGAAAGATTTAATGTTGGGACCTTTTTCCAATTCCCCGCTTGTTCCTGCAGATGGGGCAAGTAGCATTGAGGTGTTTATAATTTCTTTTTCAGAATTCTTGTAATGTGGATATTTCATTCCATATAAGTGCTCCATATCTCTTGGGTCAGTAATTGCGCCTGTGAGAGCTGAAGCAGCTGCGGTTTCGGGGCTGCAAAGATAGACTTTATCATCAAGAGTCCCGGAACGTCCAGGGAAGTTTCTCGGTACCGTTCTCAGGCTATTTTTTCCGTAGGCAGGAGCTTGTCCCATGCCTATACAACCCAAGCAGCCTGCCTGATGAAATCTGGCTCCTGACTTTACCAGATTGGCAAGGGAGCCCATCTGAATAAGATTTTCTATAACTTGTCTGGAGGTAGGATTAATGTCAAGGGATATAGATGGATTTATTGTCTTATCTTTAACTATTTCACCTGCAATCCAGAAATCACGGATACCAGGGTTTGCAGATGAACCGATAACAACCTGAGAGATCGGAGTTCCGGCAACGTCTTTAACCTTTACAACATTTCCCGGACTGCTTGGACAAGCTATCAAAGGCTCCAGCTCTGATAAATTAATTTCATCGGCAAGATCATAAGAAGCTCCCTGGTCAGCAACAATTTCAACCCAGTCCTTTTCTCTTTCCTGAACTTTCAGAAATCTTTTTACTTCATGATCAGAAGGGAAAACAGTTGTAGTAGCCCCAAGTTCCGTACCCATATTGGCAATTACGTGTCGATCCATTGCAGAAAGGCTTTCTAATCCTGGACCGTAATATTCAAAGATAATTCCTCTTCCTCCATTAACTCCATAACGCCTGAGCATTTCAAGGATGATATCTTTTGCACTTACCCAGTCAGGTAGTTTTCCAACCAGCTTAACTCCCATGATTCTGGGCATCTTGAAATGTAATGGTTCACCTGCCATTGAAAATGCAACATCCAGTCCCCCGGCACCCAATGCAAGCATACCAATGGCACCGGCTGCAGGAGTATGACTGTCGGAGCCAGCCATAGATTTTCCCGGGATACCAAATCTTTCCATATGCACCGGATGACTTACTCCATTGCCGGCTCTGCTGTACCAAAGGCCGAATTTCTGTGCTGCAGTTCTTAAAAATAAATGGTCATCAGCGTTTTTAAAATCTTCCTGAAGCAGATTATGATCTACATATTGAACGGATAATTCGGTTTTAATTTTTGAAATTCCCATCGCTTCCAGTTCCAACATGACCATGGTGCCGGTAGCATCCTGAGTAAGGGTTTGATCGATGCGAATACCTATTTCAGTTCCGGGAATCATTTCTCCCTTTACAAGATGAGACTGAATTAATTTCTGGGTAACGTTTAAGGGCTTTTTCATTTGGGATCTCTTAGATATGTATAAAACATGAGTGAGAGATTAATGTTGGCAAGGGGATGGCAAGTCTAAATTTATCGTTCTCTCAGAAACTCCAATACTGATTGTGCCACAATATCAGGCTGTTCTTCCTGAGGAAAATGTCCGCTTGTTTCAAGTCTGGTTATTTTGGAATTTGTAAATCCTGAAGAAAATTTGTCAAGGTATTTTGGCTTGATAACAGGATCTTTCATTCCCCAGATGAATAAAACAGGTTTTTCTGCTATGGCTTCTTTTTTATTCCATAATTCCTGAAACCAGTTTTGATCATGAAGCAATGATTGAGCGAAAGCCTGTGTTCCATTACGCTGTGTGCTATTGGCAAAAGGTTTGGTGTATTGCTTTAACAATTGCTTTGGCAGCTTATGGTCTCCAAATGATTTGGGCAAGATATAACGAGGTGAAAAATTAAAGTAACGGTATAAGAAAGGGAGCAAAGGGCTTTTAAGTATTTTACTTAATTTAATAAACTTCGGATCATCTTTGCTGCTCCATAACCAGGAGTTGAGTATAATAATATTTTTTACTTTTTCAGGATGTCTGATTGCGAAGTTTAAGCCGATTGGACCGCCGAAGTCATGCACAAGTAAAGTGACATTTTGAAGGCCTTTATAATTAACAAAACTTTCAAGTGTTTTACTGTGGTTTTGTGTGGAGTAATCATAATATTCAGGTTTGTCAGACAGTCCGAAACCTATGTGATCAATGGCTATACAGCGAAAATCGGATTTGAGTCTTTTGATGACATTCCGAAAGTCAAAACTCCAGGAAGGAGTTCCATGAACGAACAAAATCGTTTCTCCTTGTCCTTCATCAATGTAATGAAGTTTGTGCCCATTTAATTCAAAGTAATTTGAAGTAAACGGATATTCCTTTGTATCAAGCCAGCGCATTATCGTATTTTTTTATCAAAGATAATAACAGCATGGATATCTGATCTTGGTAAATACCAAGATCAGAATTTTACACGATTAAACAATTTGCTGAAGTTCTTAGGATCAATACCCAGGTAGGATGCAATGTATTTATGTGGTACTGCTTGGAGAAGTTGAGGGCTCCGCTGGCAAAAGGTTTTATAGCGATCTTCTATGCTCATGCTGTTCAGTTCAATATGACGGTTGATCATCCCGGCTAAGACAGCTTCTGTCATTTTTCTGAAGAGACGTTCTATCCCTTGAGATTAATCAAAAAGTTTTTGCAGCTCATCATAAGTGAGATATTCCAGCTCACTATCTGTAAGGCAATACAGAAAATACCTGAATGGCATCTGAAAAGAAAAGGATTCTGGTATTGCGCGAAGGTTCGGAAAGTAGGTAAAAGCAATGACATGGGATTTATCTGACGTGTCAAAATACGACATCTGAATACCACTCTTTACAAAATATAGCTCATTTTGTATTTGTCCTGAACGGTTAATAAATCTACTTTTTGTAAGATTTTGGTTTTAAGGTTTTGGGTTAATAACTGGTAGTCAGCAAGGCTTATGTTGTGAAAAAGTTTAAGGTATTCAAGTCGCTCCATGGCCTTATGACTATAAAGTGAAAATTAAACTAAATTTTGATTAATCCTTATTATATTTTTCTTAATTTTTTTGAAGAGAAGACATACCCGCACAAACCTCCTGAAGCAATTGTAAATATAAAATTGAATACAGTAGGATAGGGGTGGAATCCTTCATGTGCAGGAAAGTTGTAGAACATATCAAATATTATGTTGGTCTTGTGATTGTGATAATAGCAAGGATCTGATATCAGAATTTTTTCAAGAATATAGAAGTTAGCTATAAAAGCTATTGCCATTCCTGTTAAAGTTGAAAGACTTACAATTACAATTCCTTTTAGTGTCATTGTTTTTTTTAATCTCATTGTTTATCCTTTTGTTACTGAATAAGCAGGAATTGCCGTATAAGGATACCTTACTTGAATCTTTCATGAAATTTCTTTTCAAGGAATTCTCTATGATCAGGGTGAGCAATACTGGTCAATAATTCTGCTCTTTCTTTCATTGATTTTCCAAAAAGATCAACTACTCCGTATTCTGTTACGATAAAGTGTACATTAGCTCTTGTGGATACAACACCAGCTCCGGTCTTAAGGTAGGGGACTATTTTACTTTCTCCTTTGGTAGTTACAGATGGAAAGGCAATAATGGGTTTTCCTCCTTCAGAATAGGAAGCTCCTCTTATGAAATCTATCTGTCCTCCTACACCTGAGTAGTGTTTAGTGCCTATTGAATCTGCGCAGACTTGTCCTGTTAAATCAATTTCTATGGCGCTGTTGATTGCAGATACTTTTTTGTTTTTCCTAATGTTAGCAACATCATTGGTGTAACTTACTTCTTTCATTTTGATAACAGGGTTATTATCCATAAAATCATAAGTACTTTTGCATCCCATAGCAAATGTAGCCACCACTTTTCCCCGGTCAATTATTTTATCTTCTCCCGTAACTACTCCTTTTTCTATCAGAGGGATTAAGCCATCAGAGAACATCTCAGAGTGTACTCCAAGTCTTTTGTGATTTGTAAGGGAAGCCAGGACTGCATTAGGGATGTTTCCTATGCCCATTTGAAGAGTGGCTCCATCTTCAATCAATGATGCTACATGATATCCTATTTTTTTATCTATTTCAGTAGGGGGACTGACTTTTGCTTCATAAATTGGTGAATCATGTTCTATCATGAAATTAAAGTTACTAATATGTATAAGTCCATCTCCATAGGTTCTCGGCATACTTGGATTAATCTGGGCTATCACTGTTTCGGCGGTTTCTATAACTGCTTTAGTGGTGTCTACAGAAACTCCAAGGGAGCAATATCCGAATCGGTCTGGTGGTGAGACTTGTACAAGTGCAACGTTTACAGGCAGAAGTTTTCTTCTGAAAAGTATAGGGATTTCGCTTAGAAAAATAGGAATGTAATCTGCTCTTCCACTTTGCGTTGCTTCCCTTACATTGGCTCCGACAAAAAGGGATTTTAAATGAAAGTTGTTCTGATATTCCGGTTTAACATACTCCGCTTGTCCTTCCGTATGCATATGAATTATTTCAACATTCTTCAGTTCTACAGCTCTTTTTACCATTGCTTCAATTAATATCTTAGGTGCAGCTGCCACACTGTGAATAAAAACCCGGTCATTGCTTTTAATTATTTTTATTGCTTCTTCCGCTGTTGTATAATTCATAGTTCAGAATGTTTTATTCCCTTTAATAAATAGTACATAAAATGTAAAGATGTTTATTTCTCCTTAAATTGACAATGACAATAATCATATTAAACCTTTATAGCTTAATTTATTTATCATGTTGTTTAGGAGAGTGATATTTTGCTTATTATAAGGTATTTGCAAATTATTTGTTCATAACGGAATTAGGAGTTGATTTTGAAACTTCCGGAAGATCAGAAGGGAGTGGTGATGTTTTATTGCCTGGTTTTATTTATTTTTTACAAGAAAAATTATCTTTTGTTAAAAATGAGTAAGCTTAAGTGAAAATAAAAATCTATAGCGGAGCTTTCTGGAGGATGTTATAAGCATTGAAGTTTTTATAATTTATCATCATTATATGAGTTTAGTGATGTAACGAATTGCATTTTATTCTTTTAGCTTAAGATAGATATGTCTTATGTTGTTAACCCCTGTCTCTCTCTCGTCTATATAAAATCTGTTTATATTTTTTATTAAGGGTAATAATTTGGGAAAGCCATAATTTCTTGGATCGAAATCCGGTTTCTTTTTAATGATAAAGTTACCCAGGTTAGCCAGAAAAGTCCAGCCACTCTCATCTGCTAAATCATTAACACTTTCTATAATCATTTGTATAGTTTCTTTATCAACTTTACTCAGAGGCTCTCCTTTTACTTTTGGTTTTGAAGCCTTTTGAGTAATGCTATACGTGTCATGATTTGAACTTTTTAGAATTTCTAAATATATAAACTTGTCACATGCGGATATAAAGGGTTGAGGTGTTTTCTTCTCTCCGAAGCCAATAACGGTCATTCCTGCTTCCCTGAGTCTGGTTGCTAATCTGGTAAAATCACTGTCACTTGAGACAATGCAAAAACCATTGACCTTGCTTGAATATAAAATATCCATTGCGTCAATTATTAAGGCGCTATCACTGGAGTTTTTCCCTGTGGTATAGCTGTATTGTTGAACAGGAGTTATCGCATTTTCTAAAAGAACATTCTTCCAACCTGATAGGGTTGGTTTGGTCCAATCCGCATAAATTCTTTTAATTGTTGGTGTTCCATACCTGGAAATCTCTTCCAACATTTCCTTTACATTTGCATACGGCACATTGTCCGCATCGATTAATACTGCAAGTTTATCATCGGTCATGTTTGTATATTATTGTTAGGAGTGATGCCAGAATTAATTTTCTTTAAGAAATCTAAATTAATTACATAAGATTTAGGTTGTTCTGAATATAAGTTCATAAAGTGTTATACAAAGAAGCAGGTAGGAGTGTTGTAGTAAAAAGCCTTTTATTCCCTAATTTGTTTTTTTTAGAGGGAAATTTAGGTTTATTAAAATAGTATTTTGATAAATCTGAAGCTGGAAAACTAATGTGCTAGAAGATATGTCGATCGTCTTTATTATCTTCTATTGAGATAGCTTTGTTATGAAGGTAAGGATCAGTAGTATCTTATATTTAGGCCAGCCAGTAAGTAATATTGATTAAACTTACCATAGTATTGTTGATAGGCAAAACCCAAAGATGGACTAACTCTGAAACTTCCTCTATTTCTTACCTGTTTGTTTCCTACTTCATAATCACAGGTAATTTTGAATTCCTTTCTGAAGGAAGTTCTTTCTCCGTCAGCTGACCTATAGACCGCTTCAGCCCATAAGCGTTCATTTAAAAACCTTGATTGTGCTCCAAAAGTGAATTCAAAAAAGGTCTGGTTTACAATGTCTATATGAGAAAATCCCATTCCACTGCTTATCATTACAGGGTAGATAGGGATATTAAGTTTTATGATCTGCCAGTCCAGGTTATTCAGATATCCTGTATTATCGTTTATACTTTGTTGTCTGAACTCTGTAGAGAACGCTCCCCAGTTAGCTCTGATCTGAGGGTTGAGAAGGATGGCGTTATATTTCCCATAATAGCCACTCTGAAGAAAACCTTCTAGTGAGACGACTTCAGGATGTTTATCCCTCGTAGATAATACATGTGTTTGAAGTCTGTAAATTCCATAGCCAAAGAGCCTGATCCCTTCCAGTAAAAGCCATTCTGAATTCCCGCTCCCGGAAACAGAACCTGAGTAACGGTCGATTCTTTTGGCTTCCCCTAATTCCTTAATGATTCCACCCACTTGTCCAAAAGTGTTGGCCGAGATAGTTAAGACTAAAGCAAAAACAATAATTATTTTATTCATCTTAAAAGAAAATGCACAGCTGTAAATGATCTGTAAATGAATTAAGATAAAAATAATTAAAAAGTGCGGCAGTTAAAAACTCCGCACATAAAATTCTTATAACCCAGATTAACCTTAATGAGGGATTTCCTCAACCAATATTGCTTTTCCTTTTTTATCGAAATAGGTACAAGTCATTTTATCCATACAAACTGTCCATTTTTCAATACCTAATTTTGCACTCATGGTGATAAAAGTCGAATAATCTGATTGCCCATTCTGATGAGCTTTTAGAGCTGCTTTAAATTGTTCAGTCTCACATTGGTCATTAATAAGTATTGCTTCATGGCTGGATATTGAGGATTTTTTGTAATCATTGGGACCATAATAGTCAGTATGACCGTCTGTTACATAGGTTTTATAGAAAGTAACACCGAGACTTTTAATATCCTGGATGTATGCTGGAAAGTCTGCACCTGATTTTACTTTACTATGAGCCGCTTTGATTTGTTCAATTGTAAACATCTTAATTTAATTTTGGAATAATGAATTTAGAATTATAATAAATTTATGGTTTACAAACTGGTAGTTATCAATTTGTTTGTAAAATGAATGTAATGCAAAGGTGTTTTTTAAAGGATAGATTTGATTGTAAAAAATCGTTTTTTTAGAGGAATCTTTTAAAATTTTCAGGTGTGTCTCCAGTAAATTGTTTGAAGTCTTTAATAAAATGAGCCTGATCAAAGAAGTTATTTTCGTAACAGATTTCAGTTAATGATTTATTGCTGCTGAGGCTGTTAATAATCGAATTAAAGCGGATAATGGAAGCGAACTTTTTAGGTGTAGTGCCAACAATTTTTCTAAACCTTTTTTCGAACGGACTCAGACTGATGTCGAGTTTTTCATTGAGTTCTTTTATTCGGATAGTGCCTTTGCTTTGGTATATAAGCTTTACTGCTTCAATGATCAGATTGTCCGTTTGTTTATCTTTTAATTGAGTGAATAAGAATAATTCAACAATATTTATTCGTTGTTGGTCAGTCGTAGCAATAGCAAGTTTTTCTTCAATGTCTTTTATTGCTTGTTTATCAAAAATGTCTTCCAGGGCAATGCTTAGATTAAATAATTCATTGGCTGGGTTAGAGGAAAAATGAGTAAATCCTGTTTCCGTAAAATAAACTAAAACGGTTCCGATGTTAGCTGAATTTTTAAAGATTTTATAACTGTCGGAAATACCTGTTATTCCTGCGGAAGTCAATTTGCTTTCAGTATTGTTATGAATAGTCGAAAGTTGTCCTTTGTACTGAAATCCGATGACAAGACCAGAAGAAGGAAAAACCTTATATTCATTTTCGACAAGGTTCTCTGACACTACAAAATGTTTGATGTAGGGTTTTAGTTTTTCAGTAGGAGGGTGTTTGTCGAACTTCATTTATACTAAAATATTCAATTGGCTGGGAATAACCAAAAGTTGGGCAGAGGCCTGAATGCTTTGTACGACTCAGGTTCTATATTGAATCTTGAGAATAATTGGTGGAATGCATTTATTTTATCAGTTCATGACATTGGCCATTGTATTTAGAGTCTGATTGTTTTTTGAATCCAGTATTCATAACCCATATGGATCACAGGAGATAATCCAAATGCGTATCAGCGAATATAAAAAGTAAATGTTTTTAATATCATTTGCTGTTAATGCTTAGTATAAGTTTTAAATTATATGTTGATATTAAATTCAATGTTTATGTCAGATGCAATCTGTCCACCTCGAAGCCCCCAATCCTCTAGTGGCTGCTCATTAAGCGTTATAAAAACAGTGTTTTTGTCAATTGAGAGTTTTTTGTCAAGTTATTGAACTATGTTTTGATAAAGTAACTTCTTGGTCTCTGTTGTTCTTCCTTTGAAAAGTGTTATCTGTATAATTATATCATACGGCTTTTTAGAATATAATAAATCCTGATCAAATTCAATTAATCTTAAGTTTTTATCTTCTTCAGTATTTGCAATGTATGAACCAGTACCGAATGGATATATTCAATTAATTGAAGTAAAAAATCTTTGTCTTTACCTTTGGCAATGCTGATATCTGTTACTGGCATAGTTTTAGGTTGTTATCTGATTTTTTCTAAATATACCAAAATTAAATTATCATTTATTGGCTGTCTTTTAAATTCTCTATATCCTAATTTCTGATAGAGAAATAAATTTTTTGCACTCTTGAATCCTGTAAAAAGTTCATAACGATTACAATTGCTGAGTTGAGTTTCTATTTCTTTCATTAAGGTCTGTCCGATTTTCTGGTTTTGGAATTCTTTATCTACAATTAGTCGTCCTATGTAAACGGTGCCATTATTGTTGCATGCACGAACAGACCCAACTATTTGTCCATTTAAGATGGCTTTTAAAAACAGTGTTCCTTTGTCCATTTCTGTTTTAATTTCGATTATGGTCTGGTTCAGTGGTGGAATATTATATTCATTATGAAGTTCTGCTTCAGTTTGATAACATTCCTTTTGAAGTCTGAGTATTGCTTCCAAATCACCTTCATTCGCATGCAAAATTTGTAGATTCATTTATCTTTCTATTGGTCAATTTAAAGTAAATAATATGTCTAATCCCCACCTAGTTTCAAGATGTTGAACTTAGGATATTGTATATTAATTCTTTCTAAAATACTTATTTGCCCGCCAATACTTCGGGCAGGAGCTTTATCAAGACCTAAATGAAGCAATTTACCTTTACAAGCAAGCATGCCTTCACAGATCTCTCTAAGCCCATTACAGTAACTAAAAACTCCATAAAGCAGACTAACCAGATGTAACCCTTACTGGTATTTCTTATAATATCGATTGGATTTATGTCTAAAAGCACAAACCTCAACAACTTTGGAAGGAATACAAGAAAATACTTGTGATAATATCGGCTGTCCGACAAATTTTTTATCTTTGATCATGTTATGATTTGCTCGCAAAACAAACATAAATATAAGGGAGGGACTTTCATTAGTTCCTACCTTTAAATTTTAGTCGGACAACAATGATACCTTATAATACCTTACTGAACATTAAATATTCTTATAATAAAATTCTTCATGACATTCTATAACGTTAGCTTTAATATTTGAGAAGCAATAAGCTCAAGTGAAAGTACTTTATCCGCGGCATCTAATTTTATAGCTTCTTTAGGCATTCCAAACACCACACTGCTTTTCTCATCCTGAGCAATGGTTTTTGCCCCTGCTTGTTTCATTTCCAATAACCCTTTTGCACCGTCATCACCCATTCCTGTAAGTAATACTCCGATACTGTTAGCGCCAGCGTAACGGGCAGTAGATCTAAACAGCACATCTACCGCAGGTTTGTGTCTGTTTACCAATGGGCCATCTTTCACTTCTACATAATATCTTGCACCACTTCTTTTAAGCAGCATATGTTTGTTCCCTGGGGCAATTAATGCTCTTCCCCTTAAAACACTATCCCCATTCTCCGCTTCTTTCACTGTGATCCTGCAAAGCTCGTTGAGTCTCAAGGCAAATGATTTGGTAAACAATTCGGGCATATGTTGCACAATGACAATACCCGGAGCATCCAGGGGCATCCCTTCGAGCAGCACACGGATCGCTTCAGTTCCACCAGTAGAAGCACCGACAGCAACTACCTTCTCAGTTGTCTTGATCATGCTGGTAGGACCGGAAGAACTAATCATGGCATCCGCAGATAATTTTGGAGCTACCTTCTCGAAGTGGGCTTTACGTCCTGGTTTTGATAGTGAAGCCGCTTTAATAATATCGATGATCCTCATTTTCGAATCTTCCCACGACTCATTGGATTCCAATTTGGGTTTTGTAATTACTTCCACGGCTCCATATTCTAATGCCTTTATCGCTGTCTCTGTACCTTTATCTGTAAGACTTGAAATAATCACAACAGGAATAGGGTGCTGAGACATAATCTTTCTTAAGAATGTCAATCCATCCATTTTGGGCATCTCAACATCAAGCGTAATCACATCAGGGATTTCGTGCTGTATTTTCATCGCCGCAAAATAAGGATCAGAAGCGGTTGCCATCACCTCTATGGTAGAATCAGAATTCAGAATTTCTGTTAACATTTTCCTCACCACCGCAGAATCATCAACAATCAAAACTTTTATTTTATTTTTCACGGGTTACAATTTAAAAGGTCAGACAATATCATCAGACTTAAACAAATTTCATATGAACTTCACCTGTATGAGTATAGAATTTCAACTTACGGGCTAAACCTCCTCCTAAATGACTTGCTACAATTGGTATCTGCATCTGTTTCAACATTACTTTAGCAAGTTTACAGTTCCGCTGCCCGATATTGAGAACATTGGCAGTGGTAGACTTTCCTAAACCACCAAAAATTTTAGCTTGCAGATCTTTCTTTTGGCTGCCAAGACAAATCATTTTTTCCTGCAGCTTTTCAATCGCAATATTTCCATATTTAGGTGAAGGTAAACCTTCGCCGTTCCATAATGGAAGCATATAATGATTGATACCTCCTATTTTAAGTACCGGATCATAAAGACAAACTGATACGCAGGTCCCTAAGACAGTAATTACTTCATGAGGACGATTATCTGCAAATAAAGCAGCTGGATACAGGTAATGTGTCAAAATTTTATTCATTCACCTCCCTGTTTAAAACTTTTCCTCGTTAATAAAAAATGTATCGTTTCCTTCTTCTGAATAATTTGAATTGTTCCATTCCTCAGACAATGGAAGAAAAAGAATAAAGGTGCTACCTTGTTTGCCAGATGATACACTTAAAGTTCCTTTTAAGTTTTCCGCCAGGGCCTGAGCTACGGCAAGCCCCAGACCATGTCCTTTGTGGCTCTTGGTCATTCCAGATTCCAGCTGCTGAAACCTGTCAAATATTTTAGGAACATCTACCGCTTTGATTCCAATTCCATAATCCGTTACCTTGATCACTAAGCCCTCTGATTGCAGGCCAGCATAAATATTGATCTTAGAATCAGGGTAGCTAAACTCTATGGCATTGGACAAAAGGTTGGAAATGATAAGCTGAAACTTTAAAGGATCAGTATTAAATTTTATCTCGGATGGTGAGGAAGAAAATTCTATCACAAGAATTTTCCTGTTGGCCATCTCTTTGAATGAATCAATAGCGCCCTTCAAAAGGTTTGTAATTTCTGTAGTAATAATTTGAGGATGTCCTTCCCCCGCTTCTAATTCGGCGGCAGCGAATATATTTCTTAATTGAAAATCCAGACCGAAAGCTTCCAGATGTATTAGCGAGGCCATTGTCTTTACCTTGTCCATATCCTCTCCACTAGACTTAAGAATACTTTCGGATAATCCCAAAATCGCTGTAAATGGATTAATGATCTCATTGCGAATATTAGAGAGAAAATTGCTCTTCATTGTTTCCGACTGTTCCAGCTTCTTATTCAACTGCTGAAGTTGTGCCATAAGATCATTCATCTCCTTTAAGGAGGGTTGTTTTTCCGACAATCGCAATTGCAATTCATGAATTAATTCTTCATCGGATAATTTCATATTCTCTCTTGATCTGTTAAAAACAATACTTCTAAATTCGTCTGAATATAGTAGGTTTAATCTGTTGCAAAGGAACATTCATATCCGTAATAGATTCAGAATGTCCCAAAAAGAAAATACCTCCTTTATTGAGCTTATCGCATAATCGGTTGATGACTTTTTCCTGAGTCTCTTTATCAAAATAAATAAGAACATTCCTGCAAAATATTATATCAAAATTATATGGAACATTATAGGTATGATCCATGAAATTCAATCTTTGGAGGGAGAGCTTCTGCCTTAATTCAGGAACTATTTTGTATGTTTTATTCTTATCATCTTTTCCTCTTAGAAAATATTTTCTTTTTAATACCAGAGGAATCACACTGGTTCTTTCTTCTGAATAAATAGCCAGAGCCGCTTTCTTAAGTATCTCTGTGGAGAGGTCAGTTCCAAAGATGGAAAAATTAAAAGGTCGGGTTTCTGCAAATTCACTAGCAACCATAGCGATGGTGTAGGGTTCCTCTCCGCTAGAACAACCTGCACTCCAAATCCGTAATGGACGTCCGGCATCCCGCCCTATAGTCATTGCTGGAAAGCAATGATTGCTAAGAAAATCGAAATGAATTGACTCTCTGAAAAAATCGGTTTTATTGGTAGTCACTACATCGATCATTTGAATCAGTTCCGTCCTTTGTCCTTCGGGACTGAAAACAAAATCACAATATTCCTTAAATGAATATAAATTAAGGGCGTTCAATCGTTTTTGAAGCCGGCATTCAAGCAATGTTTTTTTTGACGGTGGCATTTTAATTCCATAATCCGAATAAATCATAGAGCTCATTTTTCTGAACTCCTCATTAGACATTTTTACTACAACCATAGTGGATAAAATCACTTAATTGATTAGAGGAATTATCTCCCATGTAAAATATAACTCCGGGCATCCCAGTCAAATAAAGGAATTCGAAAATAAATTTTTCATAGTTGTATAATTTCACAGGTTTAAAAATTAAATAATGGTTTCAGATGTGTTTTCTTTCATCTGATGAAGTTCATTGATAGAAAAAACTTCATCAATATTAAGGACCATGATGAAATCTTCATCGTTCTTTATCATACCTTGAATAAACTCAGCTTTATATTTACTTCCTAATGCAGGAGAAGGCAGTATTTTTTCTGATGAAAGCTCAAGTACTTCCTGAACCGAATCCACCAATGCTCCAATGGTGATCTGTTCATTCTCCATCATGATAGAAAGAACTATGATGCAGGAATCGATTGTAAAATCAGTTTTAGCCAGTCCAAATTTTATGCGTGTATCAATTACAGGCAAGACATTACCTCTAAGGTTAATTACTCCTGTCATAAAGTCTGGAGATTTAGGAACTTTTGTTACCGTGGGTATTTCCAATATTTCATGTACCCTTTCGACAGTTACAGCAAAAGTTTCGTTTTCCAACTTAAATGATAGGTAAGAATTACTTACATTCAGATTTTCTATGCTCATTGTAAAACTTCGTTATGTATTTGATTAAATATATATTCCTTAATGATTCTGTTGGGATCAACAACAAGAGCAACCTCTCCATTTCCTAAGATCGTCGCTCCTGAAATAACGTCCACACTTTTGTACAACCTTCCAAGTGGTTTTAATACTGCCTGATATTCTCCAATAATAGTATCGACCGATAAAGCTACCCTTCTATCGTCCTGCTTCACCACCACCACCTGATGCAGTTGAGGACAATTTTCCTTTATATCAAATTCATCTCTCAGATATATAAAAGGCACCTGCTCTCCGTCCAGAATTATAAGGTCATTGATCTTATCTACAAATTCTTCATGATTTGCTTCAAAACATTTATCCACATTACCTAATGGTATTACAAAATGTGTAGCATTGATTTTTACAAGCAATCCGTCAATGATCGAAAGTGTAAGAGGAAGCTTAATATTAATGGTAGTTCCTTCGTTGAGCACGGACTCTACTTCCACTTCACCTCTGATTTCAGTAATCTGTCTTTTCACTACATCCATTCCTACTCCACGACCAGAAACCTCGGTAACTTTCTCTGCGGTAGAAAATCCCGGAAGAAAAATAAGATCGAAGATCTGACGCCGATCCAGATTCTGATCTGCAGTGATTAATCCTTTGCTGATGGCCTTTTGCCTGATCATTTCCGGATCAATTCCTTTTCCATCATCGCGGATCTGAATAATCACACTATTCCCGGAATAAAATGCCTTTAATAAGATTTTTCCTTGGGCAGGTTTTCCTTTCTTCACTCGCTCTTCTCCCGATTCAATTCCATGATCCAGTGAATTCCGGAAAATATGCATCAGAGGATCTGCCAGGTTTTCGATAATATTTTTGTCCAGTTCTGTATCTGCACCTTCAGAAACAAACACAACGTCCTTATTCAATTGGGTTGAAAGATCTCTCACCAGTCGTTGAAATCGAACCAATAAGTTTTCAATCGGAATAAGACATATACTAAAAGTATTATCTCTTAACTGACGGGTGATCTTTTCAATATTTTCTGAAATACTTATTAGTTCAGAGGACGCAATCTGTTCTGAAACAAGATTTAACCTTGCCTGAGTAGTTACAAGCTCACTTACAAGACTCATCAATTCATCCAGCTTTTCAGAAGCCACCCTGATACTTGAAATTGAATTATCTTTAGAAGTAATGATAGATCTCTCATTGGCTTTTTCCATCTTATTTCTTACCTCCTCTATTCTACTTTTAGAAGAAGATTTCTTTACTAATCCGCCAAACTTTAAAATCTTATCATCAATGCTTAAAGAAACATCTCGGGCAATAGTAGAAAAGCCATCCTGATCCAGTAAGTTTGTTTCTGAAATCTTTCTTATTTCAAGCTCGCAGTCTTCTTCAACGAACATGAAAACATCCAAGATACTGTTTTCCGTTACACTTCCTGAGACATAAATTTCCCAGCTTAAATATATTTCAGCAGGATCGAGTTTTTTAAAATCAGGTAATCGTTCCGTATTTGAAACTGTATAAGTTGCGCCAAGCTGAGACAGATCATCTAGAAGGAATAACACATTAGTCCCTTTTCTCACCAACCCCTTTTCAGGAACAAATTTCACCCAGTAAGTAGGAGAATCTGAAACTTTATTCTCTATCTTATGATCAGAAGAATTGTTTTTTATACTCTCCTCACCAGAAGTACCGTTCAGAACCTCAATTAGACCTCGGATCAGGTTTTCATGGTTGATTTTATGGACTGAATTTTCCAGCTCTACGTCTGTAAGCAGCACCCGCAGATGGTCAACAGAAGCAAATGTTATGTTTAGGACATTATCCGTTACAGACATTTTACCTTCCCTGATATAATCATAGAGCGTTTCAAAGTGATGTGTAAAATCTCCGATCCGGTAAAAGCCAAACATTGTGCTATTACCTTTCAATGTGTGCATGATTCGGAAGATCTGCTCTGTGATCGAACTATCCGAAGGATTATTGTGCAATAAGAGGGAAACTCTTTCCAGTTCATTGATGAGTGTGGTGGCTTCCTCAAAGAACACCGCTTTAAATCTGTCCATTATCTAATGACTTTTTCAATGGTGGAAATTAATTTTTCAGGAACGAATGGTTTTACAATCCAACCTGTTGCTCCCGCTGCTTTAGCTTCATCCTTTTTCGCTGCCTGAGACTCTGTAGTAAGGAATAAGATCGGCACATACTGGTATTCGGCTTTTCCGCGGATCTCCTTAATCAAAGCAATACCGTCCTTTTTCGGCATGTGAAGATCTGTGATGACGAGATGAATCTCCTTCCCATCCAGAAACTTCATCGCATCTTCTCCGTCCACTCCTACAAGCACATTATATCCCGCATTTATCAAAGTAAAAGAAACTACTTCTCTTACGCTTTCCGAATCATCAGCTATTAGAATCGTCTTTTTCATTTATTTATTTACCTGATTTATATTAATTACTTAGCATATCAGCATTACGAAGTAATTGATTCATTTCTTCGCTTAACTCCTTTTTGAGGTTCACTTCTTTATCATTATTCCGGAGATAAATCATGAATGAGATAAGTACTTGTAAACACATAATATCTATACGGGCAATGTCCATAAGAAGAATATTGTAAGTCTTATGTACCTTTTTTATTTCTTTCAATTCTTTGAAAAAAAAATCCGAATGTTTGATGCTAAGATCCCCGCTAACTACAATATCAATGGTCTCTTTATTGTCAGATAGCTTTTTTTGAATATTAAATTTTTCCATATTAGTTAGGTTAAAAAAAACTATATCTTTTTTCGGAATTACTTGCGCCACTTACCTTCGCATTAGATGATGTATCGAAGTTCCTTCTGATAACTTCTTCATAATATTACTAAGAGCAATTTGTATACTTTAATAAACAAGGGATACCCTTAAAATACCTACAAGCGAATTTTTAAATGCCGGATTTGCACCAGGATTGATTATATATTGGAAGTCTGGCTGAACTATAAAGTTATTCCCAAACTTTGCCTTATAATTCAACTCTATTAAACATCTGCTTTGAGTATAACTGATAGGATAAGTTTTATGAAGATGATTATTTATTGATGAATATACGAATCCCAAACCAAGTATATCATTAGAACGGGAAGGTAGTATACCTGTATAAATCAACCCTGTGCTTAAGTAAAAATCTACTAAATTGATTTTCCCGGGACTAGACCCTGATTGTAAAAATGCAGTTACTCCCTGGTTATCCTTAGAATTTTCAGCAAAGATTAGTCTGTCCATAGTAACATAAATCCCGTAACTTCCATCCACAGAATTTGAGGAATCGGAAAGGCCTCTGAAATCTCCATTGTGATAATATCCTCCAATTTTATAATTTCCTTTTACTACCGAATCCTTAATTTCTTTCATCTGAATTTCAAATGTTGAGAATAATCTCTTATTACCATCAATTTGCCACTTAAGGTTATTAGGATTATCCTGAAACTTTAATGGAGATCCATCGAACACTGCTGCCTGGAATGCAAGTTTTTCGGATTGCTTCCATTTGGCATATAAAGATGGGGTGGCATATGGATAGATAGATAAAGGCACATTCAATGCTATACTAGGATACATTCCGAAGGAGGTGTTTAGAAAATTGCCGGCAGTAGCATTTACTGCGAAGGTAGAATTCATGTCGAATTGACCAAAAAGAATTGAAAATTTGCCTATATCCTGACTATACCAAAATTCAAACAGACTTATCCGGTTTGTTGCTTCTATTCTTGATACAGGCTGTATATCTCCGACATAACGTGCGGATGGATTTCCACCGTGGGCATTGAAGGCATGCAGGAATAGTTTTCCTCCTTTAAACCATCCGGCTTTTTCAGTAGACAATCCCAAAGATAGATCTATTTTACCAACATAGCTGTGGCCGCTTTTTCTTCCACCTTGCATATTGCTTATCAAATCACCCGTGATTTCAGTCCTGAAAGTAAAAGGAGAAGAATTTTGCGCATTACCTTTTAAGCATGCCATTGCAAAGCTTAAAATAATTAAACATTTTTTCATCTGGGAAAATTTAAGCAGATATTGAATGACTATTCAGGCTTTCCAATATCTGCTATATGATTTAAAACTTTGTAAAATCTGCGTCGGAAACCGAACCATTGTCGAGTTTTATAGCTACGCCATTTATAGATTTTCCAGTTTTAACTGTAGGTGCTTGTTTTGAAAAACTCTTCTTTTTTGTATATCCATTATCCCCAGAAGTGTACCTTTTACTTTTGTCATGTCCGAGATTAAAGAATGAAATGGTTTCTTCTAAAGATACTGCTTGTGCTTCCAGTTCTTCAGCGCTTGCCGCCATCTCTTCAGCGGTAGCAGCATTATTCTGGATAACTCTGTTAAGTTGCTGAATAGAACTGTTTACCTGCTCAGCTCCGGAACTCTGCTCATTGCTGGATGCAGTGATCTCCTGAATTAACCTTGAAGTTTTCTGAATATCTGGAACGATCAGCTCAAGTATTTTTCCAGACTTTTCAGCAATTGTTACACTGGTTTTTGAAAGTGCATCTATTTCGATTGCTGCCTGCTGACTTCTTTCTGCCAGTTTTCGTACTTCTGCAGCTACAACCGCAAATCCTTTACCATGCTCGCCAGCTCTTGCTGCTTCCACAGCTGCATTAAGAGCCAGCAAATTCGTTTGTCTGGCAATTTCTCCTATAATTGAAATTTTCTGAGCAATTTCCTTCATTGACATCACAGTCATGCTAACTGATTTGCCTCCTTCACTTACATCTTCTGTTGCCTTAAGGGAAATCTTTTCTGTCTCCTGTGCGTTCTGGGTGCTTTGCTGAATGTTACTGGTCATCTGTTCCATAGAAGTTGAAACTTCTTCCGCAGAAGCGGCTTGTTCAGTAGCTCCTTCAGAAAGCTGCTGAGAAGAAGAACTCATTTGTTTGCTGGCAGAACTAATGTTTTCGGCAGCCGTGCTGATAAATGTTAGTGTTTCATTTAACTTATTAACCATTTCCTGCAGGTGTTTAAGCATTTCTCCAACTTCATCTTTTTTGCTTGTATCTATCTTCAAAGAAAGATCGCCTTCTGCTACTGATTTGATCGCTTCATTCGCAATTTTTAAAGAGCTTGATATTGAAAGTACAATCCAGATTGCTACTCCCAGGCATATAATAAATCCAAGTGTTGCTCCTATCAATGAAGTAGATATTGAGTTGGCTGCTGTTGCATCTGATTCCTGTGTTCTTTTATCCATCAACCCTTTTTCGATTTTAATAATTTCCTCAAGTTTAACCCGTAGCTGATCCATAGTTTGTTTACCGGATTTTTTATTTATCAATACCATCAGATCGTCCATACTCGCCGTTCCTTCATTAATCTTTCTTCTGGTACTGATTTCAATATTACCAGTCTTTTCATGCCATTGAGCCTCAAGATTATCAACCGCTTCAAACCTTGCCACTTGTTCAGGATTATCGTTGACAAGTTGCTTTACTTCGTTAAGCACTGTTTTAAATCTTTTCTTTCCTTCATTATATGGTTCCAAATATTCTTCCTCACCTGTAAGCAAAAAGCCTCGCTCTCCTGTTTCCATATCGATTAATAATTTCCCTAACGAATTTGCTCTTTCAATTACTTCATGGGTATGGTCTACCCATTTTGAAGTTGCTATAAGGGAATTGATGCTATTATAAGAAACTGTAGCCAGGGCGATGATCATGATCAACACTAGACCGTTTCCAATAAAAAGTTGATGACGTATTTTCATAGATAATCAGGGTTAATAGTTTTATATAAGTGGTGTATTTAAGAATTTAGAATTATAAGTATCAAGAATTCAAAGCATGGTATTTTCCTGTAAAATAGAGAGCTATTCGGATGAAAATGGCTTGTTCATATCCATCCTTAGATAAAGCTTTCATTTGGATTATACATCCCTGAAATGAATTCTGCCTTCTATTTATTCCTATGTGAGTACTAATTGTTTATTTACTTCGAATAATTAGCAAACCGAATCGGTCCAAGGCTGCCATAATTTTTTTGACCATTTAGCTTAAGATTCAAGATCATTTTATACAGCTAATTATTGTGTCAGCAACAACACCAAGGCCAAATTTTATACTTGTATTGGCTACGGGAAGAGCATCACCTCTTAAGTTAATAATGCCTAACAGATAATCAGGAGATTTGGGTATTTTCGTAATTTTGCTTAATTGTAATACGTCTTTGACATGCGATAAGTTTACAGCAAAAACTTCGTTTGCTACTTAAATGAGAGGTAAGAATGAGTCGTTAAATTTTCATCGTTCATAAAATTGATTTGTATTAAGTATATTTACATCGATTGTAAGTATTACGAACTTGCAATGGACTTTCAGGGTGGGCATATTTTTTTAAGATATCCTCTATAAAGATTTATCTTTCTTACTATTATTCAGAAGTAAAGCTACAAGTTCCAGTTCTGTGATTAAACCTGTTGCTTCATCAAAAATAAAGCTTGAATTTTTCAATTATCTTATTACCCTCTGTATCGTTTCTATAAGTTTCTCTGGCACAAAAGGCTTAACAATCCAACCGGTTGCACCGGCTGCTTTTGCTTCTTCCTTTTTGGAAGAAAGCGATTCCGTTGTTAAGAAAAGAATAGGAATGAACTTATATTCAGACTTTGCTCTTACTTCCTTAATAAGGGCAATACCGTCCATCTTTGGCATGTGTAGATCCGTCAATACCAGATGAATTTCCTTACCATTAAGATACTTCAATGCGTCTTCACCATCTACTCCTATAAGCACTTCATATCCTGCATTAATTAATGTGTAACTTACAACTTCCCTTACGCTCTCAGAATCATCCGCTATAAGAATCGTCTTTTTCATGATTTAATAATATTAC
Organism: Sporocytophaga myxococcoides; assembly: GCF_000775915.1. Taxonomy (NCBI): domain Bacteria; kingdom Pseudomonadati; phylum Bacteroidota; class Cytophagia; order Cytophagales; family Cytophagaceae; genus Sporocytophaga; species Sporocytophaga myxococcoides. Next base: position 40,699 of record NZ_BBLT01000015.1, on the reverse strand, counting down.
AATTTCATTTGTTTGTCTATATCTGTATAAATCTATATCTTATTTATTTTTTTAGATATAGAATATCTAAAATACCAGCGCAGTTTAAAATCTTTATCAACTCATCATTGGATTGATCTGCTATGTATCTCTCTTGTTTCTTTTTTTGTAAAAGCTTAAAATAGGAGTATAGGACTTGGAATCCTGCATCATCAATATTGTTTACTTCTGAATATGGTATAGTATATTTCTTGTATGAATCTTTAATTCGTTGTAGTTCACTTTATAATTTTTAAATGTGCTTTAGTGAAACATCTCCTGTAATTTTATGTCAATATAAGAGTTGTCTTTTGCAAAGGTCTTTATTGCTAACTTCTCCATTTTAATACTTCTTCTTAAAAAAACTCAATATTGTTTTCCTGATTATTTTCAAATTGATTGTCCGGGCAATTATTTATTTCTCTTTCAAATGTCTGGTTGAAAACGTCTCTCTCGCTTTGCATTGTATAGTGGTTCATTAATTTTAACACAACTGCTTTTATGTCCTTTTTTCTTTTATGATTATTATCCAGTGATAGTTGAGAAATTAAAGTATGCCTTTTAATAATGTCCATTATCAGTGTATTGGTCAATGGGTTTAGTTCTAAGTGTTTTGTTATGCTGACTGAAGTGGCTTCTATGTGATGCGCTTCTAGCTTTTGTAAATTCTTCTGTATGTTGTCAACTACCAATCTATATTCATCTAAAATCAACTTCAATTGAGCTATATTAAGTGAAGTTATTTCTGGAATGATACTGCTATATAATATGCCTCCATGTCCAATAAGTCTTTGTTTAAGTTCCTTAAGCAACATATCGTCAATTGTTTCGATGTGCTCAAGTTTCTGTCTCATAGCATCTTGATACTGCAAGTCTTTTATGATGCAGCTTATAGCAGTCTGATCAATAATTACTGTTTTGTCTGAAATATTATGTAGTGAGATATTTTTAATCAGGCTTCCTATTAAGAGAAAATATTCAGAAGAACATTTTTGAAGTTTTAGGATTTGTATTTTATTTCCTTCAAGTAACTCTATAATATTCTTAATTATATTGTCCTCTTCAAGTTCTAACATATTCAGTATTTGTAAGGGGATTGTAATATTAGATGATTAATCAGAAAAGCTCCACGGCTATACTTTGGATGAAGATTGTAAAGTAGAATTTACCTTCTATAACAGTCTTTGATAAAGTGATTAAAGCAGGAATCTCTCCAGATGTTTTGCTTTTGACCGAGATCTCAGTTCTTATGTTTATTGGCTTTTTGAAGTTGTTTTTTTCAATATAAAATGCAGAATAGTCTCCGCTATTCTCATCTAAATAAAGATTGATTAATTCATTGATGTTTATTCCTAATACCTCAATGCGTCTATATCCGAATAATTCTTCAGATGCCTTATTGAAGAATTCGATTTTTCCTTTTTTGTCAAATGTTATAACAGCATCAACACAACCTTCTAGAATTCCTTCATTTTTAAGTTTTTCAATTTCTATTTCCTTAATCTGTTGCTTCATTTCTTCTTTTGCCTCTTCAAGTTTGTCGCTTAAGGTACCTTTTACAGCTTCCAACTCTTTCATGCTTCTTAAAAGGGTCTCCTCTTTTGACATTAGTTCTTCTGCTTGCTTTATAAGTTCTCCTTCCTGAAGTTTCATTTCCTGTGTCATTTGTCTTGATTCTCTTAGTAATTTAAGGGTTTGTTCATTTGTTTTTACAGAAGATAATGTTGTTGCAATGCTGGTTGCTATTTTTTCTAAAAAATCTATCTCATATTTTTCCAGGTTTCTGAAAAAGGCAAATTCCATTACACCCAATACATCTGTGTTATTACATAATGGCATAATCAATACGCTGGAGGGGAGGGCTTCACCGAGCCCTGATGTTATTCGGATAAAATTTTCCGGAATGTCAGTTAGATAAATATATTCTCGTTCCATTGCGGCCTGTCCTATTAGGCCTTCACCCATCTCTATTTCTTTGTCTTCATATTTCATTCTATCCCATGCATAGGATGAAATAAGCTTCAGGAAATATTTATCACCTTCTTCATATTTAAGGAAAATAGTGCCTTGGTTAGCATTGATATATTTTATAAGAGCTACGAGTAATTTATCGGATAGTGATTTTTCATTACTTTCATTTCTTAATATTTCAGAAAATTTTGCAAAACCTTCATTAGCCCAGTTTCTCCTCTTTTCTTCTGCGTTTACTTTTTGAAGTTTGTCACACATTCCAAGTAATGCAATTCCTATTTTATCATTATCGCCAAGTTTATCATAATGCACCTGATAGTTTCCATCTCCGATCCTTTCTGCAAAGGAGGCCAGATTTGCTTGATTTTCAATGATAGTGTTTATTTTTATATGGATGTTTTTAAACTCATTAGGTACTATCGTTTCAATTTTACTTATATCCCCCTTCGCTAGTATATCTAATGTATTAGTGATTTTGTTAATTTCTTTTTTTATTCCACTTGTATATGTTATCAGTGAAATACTAATAATAAAAAGGATTGTGATTACAAAAAGTACAAAAAGTATATTTTCTGATAATTGAATATGTGAGTAAGCTTCTAGCAGCTGGCTTGACAGGATATTAAATTTTGATTTTAATTCTTCAGTGTTTTCTATGTCGGATAAAAGAATGTTATTGTCTTTTGAAGTTGATATTGTATTCTTTATATCTTGATTAAGACTTTTTATTTCTGATATAGTGTTTAATAAATTTTCATTTATAAAAAAACTAGTGCTCCTAATTTCATCTGCTGTTTCTGTAAATTCTTTATTAATGTCGGAGAAATGATTTCTGGTGGTATTTATTGGATAATCTAAAATGATTTGTTCCTTTTCAGATACTGATAGGAGTTTATTTATTTTTTGTCCGGTCTCCTTGTAGAATTTTTGAGTACAGTATAGAATTAAACACGCAGATATAAGCAGAGTTAATATAAATCCTTGTTTTTTGCCGAAGCTCATCTCTTACTTTCTTATTAGTTATTTCTTTCTTTCATTGATCTACTTTTACGCCGAAAGAGATTTGAGGTTATATGAAAAAGTCCTATTTTTATGCCGAAAGAGATTTGAGGTTATATGAAAAAGTCCTATTTTAAGATGAACTTTATCGTTTATAGGGATGAGTCTATTGATAAAATATAATTTTACAGAAAAAATATTGTGTTAAGGTGATTAAAAATGATAACTTAATTCCTTTAAGCAATGCAATATTTATAATTTTTGAAAGTTTAAAGGAAGAGGAAATCTGTTTGTGAAATATTTTAAAAAAAAATCTGTCTATTAAAAATTCCGATGGAAAATATTTAGGTTGGTTCTACTAGCATTAAATATTATTTGATTATCGTAACCTTATTTAGAAATGTATATTAATGTTTCTAAAATATATATTTGATTCCTTTTCCATTCTATAAGTTTAATAGGTTGTGTGGACCAGTCCGGGCCATTTTTTTTCAATTGGATTGGCAGCATCATTTTGTACATTGTGATGTAGTGGGTGTAAAATTCTTGTCATGTTAACTTTCTTAAAATTCAATTTTTATTTTTTATTATGTTAGAAATTGAGGCTTCATTTAATTTAAAAAATAAAAATTGCTATAGCGTAAATCATCTTGTAGTGATAACATCATTAACAATATCCTTAATTAAAAATAACAGTTGTATAACTAGTATTCTGTCTTTGGATTGTTTTTGAAGACAGGCACTTAGTATTTTATTGATAAAATAATATATAGCCATTAACAAAATTAAAACTAGTAATTTTTAGAGATGTAGAACATGAAAAATTTCGTTTCTAATTCATTAATAAAATTCATCATTTTATAGTGTTCCAGTCAACTACTCCAACTTTTGAACACCACTCATCATGGGTAGCTTTTAGTTGTTTTACTTTGTCTGGATATTTATTTACTAAGTTACTAATCTCTGATCTGTCAGTTTGCAAATCGTAGAGTTGCCATTCATTTTGCTCCAGCTCGTAAACTAGTTTCCAGTTTGCTACTCTTATTGCTTTGTTTCCTTCATGCTCCCAGTATAATGTATCATTTCCTGACGTGGCGCCCTTGAAGATATTAATCATACTTTTGCCTTCCAGTTGTTTCAGGTGGATTCCATTAAATGTCTGTGGGTATTTTATTTTTGCTAATTCTATGCATGTAGGTAAGATATTAATTATATGACCTGTTGAATGATTAATTTGTCCTGGTTTAATTACTCCTGGAAAATATGCTATAAATGGAGTTGAAATACCTCCTTCATGCATGTTCTTTTTAAACATGGAAAATGGTGTATTGCTTGCATTGCCCCAGTTTTTTTGATAACTGTCAATATAGTCACCTGTTCCGGGGATTCCGCTTCTCTGAATTACGAACTTATCTTTTTGTACTTCGTCTCCGCTGCCTCCATTATCTGATAAGAATATAATCAACGTGTTCTTATCTTCACCAGTCTCCTGGAGTTTTTGAAGAATTTCTCCGATTCCTTTGTCCATTCTATAAATCATTGCAGCATATATGGACATGCGTAAGTCCCATAAATTTCTATCATTTTCATTGACATTATTCCATTGGGGAACTTTGTAATACCGAGAAGTAAGTTTTGTTTTCTTGTTGAAGATCTTTTCCTTGATTTGTTTTTTTAATCTATGTTCTCTAATAGAATCCCAGCCAATCAAGTATTTGCCTCTGAATAATTGGATGTCTTCTTCAAGAGCCTGTATCGGCCAGTGAGGAGCTGTGTATGTAAGGTATAAGAAGAAGGGATTTTTGTTATTCTTTTGTTCGTCTATTGTATTTAAAGCAAAGTCAGTAATGTTTTGTGTGAGGTAATATGTGGTATCTCTATTTATCACATGGCCATTCTGCATAAACATGACAGTTCTTCCATCATTATACAACGGTCCGTTTTTAAAATAACTGCTTCCGTTATTCAACATACAGAATGACTTGTCAAAGCCTCTGTTATGTGCAAGGGCAGATGGGGATGTACCAACATGCCATTTTCCTGAGGTGATAGTATGATAACCTGCCTGTTTCAATAGCTGAGCTATTGTAATGCAGCTATCACTTAGAAAACCCTGGTAAGCATAAGACCCTTTATTTTGAAGCATATCACCGATTCCTGCTTGATGAGGATAAAGGCCGGTAAGGATAGATGCTCGAGATGGACAACAACGGCCTGCATTGTAAAAGTTAGTCATGCGTAATCCTTGATGGGCTAGTTTATCCAGATTGGGTGTGTGGATTTCAGAACCATAGCAACCAAGATCAGAAAATCCCATATCATCAGCAAGTATAATAATGATGTTGGGCCTGCTGTCAGTTGCAGCATTTGTAGTTGTGTTTTCTATAAATTTAACAGATGTACATAGCATCAATAATACTAATAATGGTACTATCAGGAAGCCCCTATTCATAATAATTATATGTTTTCAAAAGTCTAAATTTCAAATCTAAACTAATGAGTGTTATCAAAGGATTTATCGAGGTAAATAATTTTTATCATGCCAATAATGCTTTATGAGGAGGAAGGTTTCAAATGCTTAAATTGAGATCTTTTAATTGTAGTTTTGTTACTTGGTTTCTGGTTGATTTATTCGTTTGAAAAATATTTTTCAATTCAGAGGCGGGAAACGCTTTAACCTCGATGAAATGAAATTCTGCAATTCTGTTTTTCTTTTGAATTTCTTCATTGTTTTCAATTGGTACGTGCTTTGTTTTGCCTAGACCGTAGCATTTGATCCATTAAGGATTTACACCTTTTGAAAACGAGATATTACTTAACAGCCTCAGTTTTGTTAGCAGATAAGTTGCTGTATTCCAGAGGGCCGTTGTATGTTTGTTAGTTTTTATTTCCAGTCAGGTAGATTCTACAGTGTTAATGCTAATATGAATAACTTTTAAATATTTTATTTAAAATAAAGTTGCTAAGGGTATGATTAAGGGTATTAGAGTTGTTCGTAAGGTTGCTCATTACAAAACTTTTACAGTAACTAATAGTTGGAGATAATAGGATGAAATTTTCCATGTTAAAATTTAGAAAGATTCGTAAAAAGTATATGCAAGATCTTATACTTAAGATAATCTATATCTGTGCCATGGCATGGCTTCTGTCGATGGTGGAAATGTAAGGTGAATTGTTCTGTGACAATCTTTTATCAGTTCTCAAAAGAGCTTATTGTTTCAGAGAGTTTTATTACTTAATCTTTTTATTTAGTATCTGAAATGTGAAGAGTTTATTAATTGGTGTCCTTTCGTTGACAGGGAAAGCTCCCTTCCCAGTCAAATTACAATCTTAGGTTAGCATTGTTTATATCCCCGGATGTCTTCTGAGAGATCTGGGGATATTACTTAAAAGTTATTTCAAATTAAGATTCAAAATAGTGACACCTTCACTGCTATCTGTGCTCAATGCTATATCTCTGCTCCAGGTTGCAATATATGTCCAGTCGGAATCTTCAACCCAGGAGATTGTATCGAAACTAGTAGCTTTTTTTTGAATTTTTCTTACATACAAATCTACATTGTCCTTTATCCACATGTCATCACCTCGAATGTGCAGCTGGATGGTCAAGTGCCCATTTAATCCATTTGAGAATTCGAATCCATAACCAGGATAGGGCATTAGATCTTGACCGATACCTGAGGGAAGCTCAGGAGTTTTATCATTCCTCCTTGGTAACTTTGTCGGACCCATGTAATCATAGTTACGTATAGCACCACGTTCCAGATCATCTTCAGTTGGATAATCAAGGTTCAGCAAACGAAGTTGTGAACCGTCTCTCAAAACTGAAGCTTGAACGAGACTATCAGTTCCTGCATATTAAGAATTCGCTGTTTCTATTACTAGTCTAATTGAACCTATCCACATATTATCTATTTTTTAAGTTAATTAAGAACTAAGTCATGTTTAACCGGGCCTACTTTGAATAGTTTAAGATTAAATAATCCTTTTACAATTTCTATTTGAGGGTAATATAAGAACGTATGAATATTTCTTTATCGAAGATGATCTGTTTTTGGCAAGGGTGAAAAGATTTATATCGTTCTATAGTATTAAAAGCACGATTAAAACAGGTGTAAAGAAAATTCTTCAAAGCTTCCTAAAAGAATATATCTGTAAACGTATTATGTTATAACCTTTATTAAAATATTTTTCATTTGAACATTTATAAAATTTCGGGTTATGTTAATTAATTAAACTGATATCATGAAAAAAAATAAAATTTACTTACAGGATTATTTTGCTATAAAGGTACGCACTGCGAAAATATTAAGTATGCTTTTATTCTTAGCATTAGTTTCATCAATGGGTTGTAAAAAGGATGATGATGATGACAATGCTCCTCCTCAACAGGTTCAGACTTTATCGGTTACAGATTCAGTATTTATAAAAAATGCTTCTTTGTCTAATATTGCAGAAATTGATTTGGGGCAATTAGCTGCTTCAAAGGCTACAGACGATAGCATTAGGGCCTTTGGGGCATTTATGGTTAATGAACATACTCTGGCACAAAATGACCTGAATGCACTTGCTTTACAAAAGAACGTATCCATCCCTCAGGAGCCAGATTCACTTCATAAGGCTATAAAACAACAACTTCAGGTTTTAAACGGATATAAGTTTGATAGCTTGTATATTTCTACACAAGTTGTAGATCATCAAAAGGCACAGCAAATTTTTAATACTGAAATTAATTCTGGGCAAGATCAGGATGTGATTAATTATGCTAATAAGTATTTGCCTCATATCAATGAACATTTGCAAAAGGCCACCCAATTAAAATCAAAGATTGTAAAGTAGGTTAATTCCCATTAGAATTCATTTCTTTAGCGATGATTTATTTAGTTATAGGATCACTTTGTAATTATAATAATATAGATTAAAGACTCAATGATGGGAAATTTATAGGGCTTAAAATAAATAAGTAACAGTTTGGCCCATTCTTTTTAAATATTTATTTCTAACCATAACCATATAAGTATGTTCCACCACATTAAAGATTTACAGTTTAATGCAAGAGTATCTAAGGCTGATCCTCAATTTGCCACACTTCTTTTAGAACAATTCGGAGGTGCAAATGGAGAACTTAAAGCAGCAATGCAATATTTTGTCCAGGCATTTTCTGTCAGACAAGCTTATCCTGAAAAATATGATATGTTGATGGATATTGCTACAGAAGAGTTAAGTCATTTGGAAATTGTAGGTGCTACTATTCAAATGTTACTTAATGGTGTAAATGGTCAATTGAAAGAAGCTGCTGACAAATCAGAAATTATGGAGATGCTTTTAGGTAAATCTGCAAAGGAAAATCTTATGCATCAGGCTACAACAGCGCCTCAGTTTGGAGTACTCACAGGTGGAGGACCTGCTGTTACAAATTGTCAGGGGGTACCCTGGTCGGGTGCTTTTGTCGAATCTAATGGTGATCTTACTGTCGACCTACGTTCAGATATCGCTGCAGAATCAAGAGCAAAAATTGTATATGAATATCTGATGCAGTTTACTGATGATCCTTATGTGAAAGAAACGCTTAAATTTTTAATGACAAGAGAAATTGCACATATGCAGATGTTTGAAGCAGCCCTTGAAACAATCAAGCCAAACTTTCCTCCAGGAGTTTTACAAGGTGATCCGAGATTTAGTAATGTTTATTTTAATATGTCAAATGGAGCTACAGTCAAAGGCCCCTGGAATGAAGGAAAATCCACTGGGCTTGGTGAAACCTGGCAGTATATTGAAGACCCTGCAAAGCATGTTAATGAGACAGAGGGGTTACTTAAACAAACAATAAAAGGTACAGATGCTACTCAGGCATCTGTTGAAATAGTAAGTAAAGAATTGGGTAAGAAGAGAAGCCATGAAATCAGACAAGCAGTTCCAAAGGGAGAAAATCAATGGAGTACGTACAAAAAAGATAAACCTTCAAGTCAGAATAAGTTGTAGTATTGATTCACTATTTGTTTTGTTTATCCCCAAAGCCAATTAAAATCAAAGTTGGTTTTGGGGATATTATTATTGAAATTCTCAATAGTATCAATTGTCTTGGTTGTCTCAGGGAATTGTGATGTTGAGGTAATATGCTATTCTTTATTAAAGTTGATTTTGTTTTTTTTTCCTGTTAGAACTATTATTCTTTTTGAACATAAATAAAGTTTGGGGTTATGTAGATAATAATTCAATATCTATGAAAAAGAATAAACTTCACTTAAAGAATTATCCTATATTAGGATTTAATTCACTTCGAAAAATAAGTGTATTTTTAATCTTAGTAGTAATCTCGTTATTTGGCTGCAAGGATGATGATGATGATAATGCTCCTCCACCTCAGCAAGTTCAAACATTATCAGTTACAGATACTGCTTTTATGCGAAAAGCTACTTTGTTTAATCTGGCAGAAATAAATTTAGGCCGAATGGCCCTAGCCAGTGCTTCTACAGACAGTATTAGAATTTTCGGAGCATCTATGGTTAATGAGAGGACTCTTGCTCAAACTGAACTTAATACTATTGCCTTGCAAAATAATGTCTTGCTTCCTCAGGTACCTGATTCTTTACATAGGGCTATGGAGCAACAGTTGCAATTTATGACCGGATCAGGATTTGATGACTTACTTATCTCAACGATAATAACGGATCATCAGAATGCCAGGGAATTTTTTACCACAGAAATTAATTCCGGAGATAGTCAGGAAATAAAGAATTATGCCAGTAAATATTTGCCCCTTATAGATGAAGAGTTGGTGACCGCTTTGAGGTTACAGGGGCAAATTGTCAGATAATTTAATTGCTGTACTATAGGTAAGGTTTTAATTTATTATGGCAAAAGCTATCTGGGATCAGTTCCTGCTTTTGTTTATTAAGTTTCTTAAAAAAATCTCTATATGAATGTAGCTTTTATTGGCCTTGGAATTATGGGAAGTCGCATGGCGATGAATTTAATTAAGGGAGGTAATGAATTATCAGTTTGGAATAGGAGTATCGAAAAGGCTGAAGCATTACAAAGAGCTGGAGCTAAGGTATGCACTTCTGTTTCTGAGGTTGTAAGAGATGCAGATGTCTTGATCACGATGCTATCTTCACCTGAGGTAATTGAAAAAATTAGCTTAGGAAAAGATGGGATTATGATGAATGCAAAGAAAAATGCTTTATGGATAAATACGAGCACAGTAAACCCCTCTTTTGCTGAAGAGTTGGCTGCCCAAACAAAAGAAGTTAGTCTAAGATATCTTGATTCACCAGTTTCAGGTTCTATGGTTGTTGCAGAAAAAGGGGAATTGATATTTTTAGTAGGTGGAGAAACTAAAGATCTTGAAGAAGCACGGATATTGCTAACAACTATGGGGAAGTCTATTAATCATCTTGGTAAAGTTGGGGATGGATCAAAAATGAAAATGGTTATTAATTTAATGTTAGCCCAATCCATGATTGCATTCTCAGAGGCTGTCAGTTTAGGAGTGGCTTCTGGTTTGAATGAGGGTACAGTGTTAAATATTCTTTCAGAGAGTCCTGTGAGTTCTCCTTTTTTGAAACTTAAAAAAGGCAAGTTTGAATCTAAAAAATTTGATGCTGAATTTTCTATAAAGTGGGCTCATAAAGACCTTTACTTAATTCTTCAGACCGCATATGAAAATAATATTTCTTTGCCTGTTTCTGCTATCACAAAAGAGGTTTATGGAATGGCTAAACAAGAAGGGCAGGGGGATAAAGATATTTCTGCAATTTATCAATATCTTTTGAGTAAGAACTTTTAGAAAGTTGTATTGAATAGATAGTTGTTATCTCTTTCTCTTGGTATATCTTTATAATTGATTACGTTTTAGGGCGACTTAATAGTATGAGTAATACTATCACAATTTATGAATATATATAATGATATACTCTGTTGATTTAGTAAAAGGCTGTTTTTAAAACTGGTGCTTTAGTACAAAACTCCCAAGTTGATCCAGGGGGAGTATTTTCTCTACAGCATTCAATTTGATTGCTTCCTTTGGCATACCAAAAACAACGCAGCTTTTTTCATCTTGAGCCCAATGTTAAAGCTCCGGCTTCTTTCATCTCCAGTAATCCTTTGGATTCGTCCGAACCCCATGCCGGTCATAATAATGCCGATGCTGTTTTTGCCAGCATTCATTGCTGTTGATCTAAACAGTGTATCTACAGAAGGCTTGTGTCTGTTCACCAGTGGGCCGTCTTTTAGTTCCACATAATATCTTGCGCCGCTTCTCTTAAGTATCATGTGTTTATTCCCAGGAGCAATCAAAGCCCTGCCTCGGATAACACCATCTCCGTTTTCGGCTTCTTTTACATCTATTTTACATAGGCTGTTGAGCTTGGTAGCAAATGACTTAGTGAAAAGCTCAGGCATGTGTTGAATGATGATAATTCCAGAAGAATCAGCTGGGAAGCATTCTAAAAAGGTTCTTATGGCTTCGGTTCCGCCTGTAGAGGCACCAACAGCAATTACTTTTTCTGTAGTTTTAAGACGACTGTTTGATGTTTGGATTTTATCTATAGTATTGGAAATAGCGATCTCAGTATGATATATTTTTTTTCTGAGTACTTTTGATTTAGCTGCAGCTTTGATCACCTCACAGATTCTGGTTTTGTATTCTTCAAAAAATCTTCTTGAGTTTAGCTGAGGCTTATGTAAAACTTCTACAGCTCCTGATTCAAGCGCTTTTATTGCGTTTTCTGTGCCAGCCTGAGTAAGGCTTGAGATAATTACAACTGGAATAGGATGTTGAGACATAATTTTTTTAAGAAATGTAAGTCCATCCATTCTTGGCATTTCAATATCGAGAGTATTACATCAGGAATTTCTTCTGCAATTTTTGAAACGGCAAAATAAGGATCTCCTGCAGTTGCCAGCACTTCCAGTTCAGGGTCGGACTCAATAATCTCTTTAGGACCTGTCTGATTACAGCTGAATCATCAACAATCAGTACTCTTGTTTTTTTCATTATCTTAATTTTCGGATTACTTTAATTGGCTTTACATGTACGTTACCTGTGGCTGTATAAAAAACGATCTTTTGGGCAAAGGGAGTTCCGACACAAGACTTTATAATAGGGATTTCATATTCGTGTAATATTCGTTTTGCCAAAGCAATATTCCTTAATCCTACATTGAATTGAGGAAGTAAATTTTTATTCATGACCCTCCAAAGATTTTTGTCTGTAAGCCTGAAGGTTTTGCACCCATACGAATCATTCTCTGAATGAGTTCAGGTACTGCGTAAATCCCATATTGACCGGTTCTTGAAAATCTCGTACTATCTGGTAATACGAAATGGTTGATGCCGCCTGTTTTCAGTTCTGGATCAAAAAGATAAACTGAAACGCAACTTCCTAGAATAGTTATAACCTCTGTCGGCTCTTTACTCACTTTGATTTCTTCCGGACACAGGTATTTCTCGTACATACCTAAATCTTTCTGAATACCGTTGGCTTGACCTGAATCAAAGGCAGGTCCATATTTGTAAGCGATTCAGAATGTCCTATAAAGAGAAAACCTCCAATCTTCAGTTTAGCGCAAAGTTTTTTTATTACATTTTCCTGGGTGCGATTATCAAAATAAATAAGAACATTTCTGCAAAAGATGATGTCAAAATTATTGGGTAAATCAAAACTTTCATCCATGAAATTCAACCTTATAAAATTTGTTTTTCCTCTCAGTTCCGGTATAATTCTGACAGTTTTATCGGTAGTGCTTTTGCTTTTTAAAAAGTATTTCCTTTTGATTGCTAAAGGAATAATCATTGTTCTCTCTTCGGGATAAACTGCTAAAGCTGCTTTTTCCAGAACTTGAGAGCAGATATCCGAGCCAGTAACAGAATAATCAATCCCAGGCCAATATTCTCTTAATTCTTCAAGTACCATGCATGTAGTATATACTTCTTCTCCTGTAGAGCATCCTGCACTCCAAATAGATATCTTGTTGATTTTTGTTTCTTTATACTGAGGAAATATATGATCACGTATAAAATCAAAATGCATTGCCTCTCTGAAGAAGTCAGTTTTATTGGTTGTAACTACATCGATCATATGAATGAGCTCTTGCCTTTTCCCGGTTTCACTGAATAAGAAATCACAATACTCTTCATAGGATTTCATATTCAGGTGTCTGAGCCTCTTATTGAGGCGGCTTTCCAGAAGTATTTTTTTTTCAGGAGGCATTTTTATACCGCAGTATGCATTTATGAATTCGCTTAATTTCCTGAAAACCTTTGAGGACATGGTTGTCCTGAAACTTTGATCATGTTCAAGGCCTTTACTCACTAATTGCATCTTTTTATTTTTATTCAGTCAAAAAAGAATTTTCATTATAAATATGAATTGTTGTCATACGCCTGCTTTGTTTAATTTTATAATAGTGGATGAACAAAGAAACAAACAGTATGACAACAATCAGAGGCTATTTCTTAATTAGAATTTTTCGTATTCCTTATCAAGTGAATCGCTTTCTTTCTTCAGATTTATTATAAAACCATTGTTACTTTTGTTTTTCACGTTTGAAGGATGATTGTTTGTTGCAACCCTATTGACAGTTGTTTTTTTTCTCCTTTGACCATTGGTATGAGTGTCTATTCTGAAAAAAGCAATTGTGTCTTGTAATTGTTCTGCCTGGCTTGCAAGTTCTTCTGCGCTTGCTGCCATTTCTTCAGAGGTAGCGGCATTTTGTTGAATGATCTGATTGAGCATTTGTAAAGCTGTATTTACCTGATCAGCTCCTGAGGTCTGTTCAATACCAGCTGCACTAATTTCTTGTACGAGTCTTGATGTTTTTTGAATATGAGGTACAATTTCTTCAAGGATTTTACCGGAACGTTCAGCAATCGATACACTTGAGAATGATAAAGAATTGATTTCATTTGCAGCTATCTGACTTCTTTCTGCAAGCTTTCTTACTTCCGCTGCAACAACCGCAAATCCTTTTCCATGTTCGCCTGCTCTTGCAGCCTCCACCGCAGCGTTCAGAGCAAGTAAATTGGTCTGACGTGCTATTTCTTCTATGATGGAAATCTTTTTTGCTATATCTTTCATAGAACCTACTGTCTGATTTACTACAGTACTTCCTTCCTGGATATCGTCAGCTGCTTTCAACGCTATCTTTTCTGTCTGCTGAGCATTTTCATTGTTCTGCTGAATATTAGCTGCCATTTCTTCCATTGATGAAGATACTTCTTCTGCAGAGGCTGCCTGTTCATTTGCTCCCTGTGACATCTGTTGAGATGAAGCACTCATCTGCTGGCTTGCTGAAGCAATTTGTTCAGTTGCATTATGTACGTTTCCAATAATCTCTTTTAATTTGGAAATCATTCCTTTAAGATATTCAAGGACTTCACCGATCTCATCTTTATTATTGCTATCGATCTGTATCAAAAGATTACCTTCAGAAACCTCTTTAACAGCAAGTTTTGCTTTTGACAGAGAATTTATAATTGAAGAGATAATCCAGAATGATACCCCTATGGCACATATTACTGCAACAATCAGAGAAATGATCATGTTTTTTTGGGATTCAGCATAAAGTTCTGCATTCTCTTTTGCGGCAAGTGAAAGTTCTCCTTCATTTTTCTTTACTATTCTGTAAATAATGGCTCTACACTCTACAAATAAAGGAGTCAGTTTGCTGTCGGATAGGTTTGAAGAAGCAGCCTTCGATGAATCAGTATTAATGTCAACTGCAAGCCGCTTGAAGTCATCAAAAGCATCCAGATACTCATTCCACTTAGCATCATAACTGTCAAGAATTTCTTGCCCTTTAGAATCTGCTAAGGATCTAAGGTCTGCAAATCTACTTTTCATTTCGACTTGCCTGTCAATGATTTCCTGATGGATTTTTGTGAGTTCTGCACGATCTCTCGAAATGATAAGTGCTTTTTCCCTCTTTCCAATAAATTGGAGGTCTTCACTTACTTTTAATGCATGTGCAAGCCTTTTCGCGTTTATTTCTACTATGGTGGTTACACTTTTATTGAGTTCAAAAGCAACGGAATTTCCTATATAAAACATGTATGCAGCAATAGCAATCAGAATTGAGAAAGCTAAAATCAGCCTTCCTTTTATTGTTAAGTTCATTATTTTTCTATTTATAGGTTCGTGGTTAGTTTTATATTTTAAAAATTAGCTGATTAAAGAATCTTTGACAATAATCAGTTCATCTGCTGAAAAGACTTTGTCTATATTAAGCAGCATTATAAATTCGTCATGATACTTAGACATGCCATCTAGAAACTCTGCTTTGTATTTACTTCCGATACTTGGAGAAGGCTGAATTTGTGATTCTTGAATTTCAAGTACTTCCTGTACTGAGTCTACCATAGCTCCAACTATAATGCTCTCAGAATTTATCTCAACATTAATTACTATAATGCAGGTATTTACAGTACATTCTGTTTTGGGTAATCCGAATTTAATTCTTGTGTCAATAACAGGTAGTACATTTCCTCGAAGATTAATAACTCCTGTCATGTAATCAGGAGATTTGGGAACCCTTGTTATATGTGGGACTTCAAGTATTTCCAGAACCTTTCCGACATTAGCCGCAAAGGATTCTTTACCAAGCTTGAAGGTCAAATAGGAATGGATGTTGTCATTTATGTCCTCCTTCATACTGTAATTATCATTTTTGAATCAGAATATTCTTTAATTATTTTATTTGTGTCCAGGACCAAAGCAACAGTGCCGTCACCAAGAATGCTTGCTCCTGAAATGATCTCGATGTTTTTATAGAGTTTACCAAGTGGTTTTAGCACTGCTTGATATTGGCCGACAATGGCATCAATGGTAAGACCTATTTTTTTATCATCAGATTTTATCATTACTATCTGATGAAGGGTGGGTGGGGTAGAGGTATCGCAAAATTCTGTACGAAGATTAATAAAGGGTTGTCTTTCTCCATCAAGAACTAACAAATCATCAAAAGCATCTTCAATAAACTCTTGGGTTACTTCAAAGCATTTCTCAATTACACCTAAAGGAATAATATAATGAGTGTCAGAAATTCTTACCAGTAGTCCATCAATGATTGAAAGCGTCAAAGGAAGTTTTATGGTAAGGGTTGTACCTTTTCCTGGCCTGGAAATTAAATCTACTTCTCCTCTTAAGTCAGAGATCTGTCTTTTTACAACATCCATACCTACTCCTCTTCCTGAGATTTCTGTAACTTTTTCTGCAGTTGAAAAACCTGGAAGGAAAATCAGATTTAAAATTTCCTTTTCTGTAAGGGAGGAATCTTTAGGAATAATATTTTTTTCTTCTGCCTTTTTTTTAACCCTTGTGAAGTCTATCCCTTTACCATCATCTGTTATTTGAATATTGACATTTGAGCCTGTATAGAATGCTTTGAGCAGTATAGTGCCCTGAGCCTGTTTTCCGTTAGCAATCCTTTCTTCCTTTGATTCGATTCCATGATCAAGGCAGTTACGAAGAATGTGTAATATCGGATCAGACAGATTTTCTATTATGTTTTTGTCCAGCTCTGTATCAGTGCCTTCTGTAATGAATTTAACATTTTTATTTAGCTGAGTTGAAAGATCCCTTATGAGTCTTTGAAATCTGACGACTATAGTTTCAAATGGTACAAGACAAATAGAAAAACTATTGTCTCTTATTCTCCTTGTTATCTTTTCAATACTCTCTGTTATTTCCGATACTTTATTGTCAGTAGTATTTTGCGTGAGAACATTAAGTCTTGCCTGGGCTGTTACCAGTTCGCTGACGAGGCTCATCATTTCATCTACCTTATTGGAAGAAACTCTTATGGAAGAAATAGCACTTTCCATCTTGCTGCTATTTCTTGATAAGTCATTCTCCTGTATAGGTTCTTCAGGTGATATAATACTATATTTATCAAGCAGAGTTTTTATAGAAACACCTATATTATCGGACAAAGAGGCTTTCTTAAGGTCATCGGAAAACTTTGGTGAGTTTATTAGATTTTTTTCGCTTATCTTCTCTACCACAACTTCTGATTGAGCATCGGCAAATAGGAATATATCCCGGATATCATCTTCATTTTTTGTGTAAATAAAATTGTACCATGTAACATAGCATGCCTGTGGATCCAATTCCGGCAATTCAGGTACATCTGATAAATCAGCAATAGTAAGAATGATTCCGAGTTGAGATAAATCATCAATGAAGTACAATGGATTATTCCCTGAACGGAATATATCTTTTGCAGGTTTAAACTTTACATACCATGTTGAGGCACCTTCCTGAGATATATTAACTTTTGGCTCTTCATTTGCACTATTGGTTGTATTGGATATAGAAGAAAGCTCTTTTATTGCTTTCATCATGTTATTATGGTTTACTTTATTTGAAGCCTCTTCAAGGTTTTCGTCTTTAAGGATACTTCTCAAATGATCCACAGATGAAAGCGTAACAGAGATGATCTGAGAAGATAATTCTAGTTCATCTTTTCTTATATCGTCATATATGTTTTCAAGATAATGGGTAAATTCACTGACTGCCTCAAACCCAAACATGGAGCTGTTTCCCTTCAGAGTATGCATAACTCTGAATATCTCTTCAACATGAGTGCTAATGGCATCTTCATTTTCAATTTTGAGTAAAATTTTCTCCAGTTGTTCAAGCAGATCACTTGCTTCTTCCAGAAATTTCCTTCGAAACTGATCCATGATAATTTATCTGATTACTTTTTGAATAGTAGCTAATAACTTTTCAGGCACAAATGGTTTTACTATCCATCCTGTGGCACCTGCGGCTTTTGCCTCATCTTTTTTATTTTGCTGGGATTCTGTTGTTAAAAAAATAATCGGAACATGTTGATATACAGGATTAGATCTGATGTTTTTTATCAATTCTATTCCATCTATATTAGGCATGTGAAGGTCTGTTACAATGAGGTCTATTGGACTGCCATCAAGATACTTCATTGCATCTTTTCCATCAGATCCTGCCAGAACTTTATATCCGGCATTTACCAGAGTATAACTAACAACTTCCCTCATGCTTTCGGAATCATCTACGATTAGTATTGTTTTTGTCATATATTAGATCAACTAGGAATTACTTAAGATATTTTTAAAGCCACTTTTATCCATTAATAAAAAAAGGTCTTTAGGAAGATTTGCAATAGTTGTGAGTTCTTTGCCTTCTTTTAAAATTGTTCTTTTTAACGAATATAAAATCTGTACCATTGTAAGATCTATGTTTTCAATATTATTGAGATGAATAGTTGTTTTTTTTGAAGTTGCAATTACACTTAAAATTTTTTTATAGATACTTTCTGAATTGCTTACAGTAAGGTTGCCACTAAGCATAATCTCTTTGTTGTTTTTCTTTTCGTTTATCTTTATAGTAAAACTTTTCATAGAGTGTTAAAAAAAAATGTCGTTATCATTGTTGAATGTGATTCTGTATTTCTCCTGCATATCAGGAATGCAGGAGTATAATATTTCTCTTTCGGATTGCATGGTGTAAATGGATTGTACTTTCATCGCAGCCTGATCAATAGATTGGCCTGAATCTGATACTTCAAAATTTATAGATGTCATCACTTTCAGATTTTGCTTTATCTCAGAAACCAATGTTGCTATCTTGAGAGAATTCTTAAATGGAATAAAAGGGCTTAAGGTATTAGAGTTTTTTAATCTGTTTTGCTTCTCAAATTTGTCAAGATCTTTTCTAAGGATGGAACAAATAGAAATATATTCATTATAAGCATCTTCAAGTTGTCTGATATTCACTTCAGTTATTTTGCCTGAATATGTTATAAGCTCTGTAGAGCCACCATTTGCATGTTCTGTATTTTTAAGTTCCTGAATGATTAATGTATTGATCATGATGATATGATCAAGGCGTTGAGAAAGTATATCCTGATATTGAAGATTCGTTGTTATGCTGCTAATGATATCATCGGAAGGTATAATTGGCTCGTGGTGGTTTTTAAAGTTATCATGGATAGAATATCCTTTAATGAATGAAACTATATTTTTAAAGTCACCGGAAATTTGTTCAATAAGAATTTTAATTTTTTTATTAACTACTTCAGTCAGTTTTATATACTGGTCTTCGTACTTGTATTGCTCTCTCATGCCTGCAGATTAAAATAACTCAACTGAAATACTTTGTACAAATGCGGTAAACAGATATTGGTTTTTATATTTTGATTTAGATATTGTAATAAGCACAGCTGATTCTTCATGGTTATTATTAAATATGTTAATTTCAGTTCTGATGTCAAGAACTTTTCTTTGTTGGCCATTTAAGTATTCCCAATGCATGTCTGAATCGGTTACCTTTAACTCCATCTTAATCAGCTCCCTGATATTTTTATTCAATACATTCTCTCTTGAAACATTCCAGATTGCTTCAGCAGATTTATTGAAGTACTCAATCTTGCCTTCCTGATCAAATGTGATGACTCCATCGACGCAACCTTCCAGTATGGATATATTTTTGTTTTTCTCTGATTCTATATCTATAATCTGTTGTCTCATCTCTTCTTTTGCTTCTTCCAGCTTTATGTGAAGATTTTCCTGCGTAGCCCTGAGCTCTTCTGTATTTTGTCTAAGCTCTTCTTCCTGTGACTGAAGATTTTTTGCTAATAGCCTGGATTCATCAAGGAGCAATCTGGTTTTTTCATTAATTCTTGCGCTTGCTATTGAAGACGCAATTGCGTCTCCGGCTTTTTCTGCAAATTCGATTTCAAAAGGTTTTAATTCCTCGAAATATGCCATTTCTATCATGCCACAAAGTGCGTCGTTACTTTTTAATGGTAGGATAAGTATAGAGCCTGGATTTGATTCTCCCAGTCCAGATGTAATTTTTATATAATCTTCCGGAATGTCAGTCAAATAAATGGTTTCCAATTCCATAGCAGCTTGCCCTATAAGGCCTTCTCCAAGATCAATATCTTCCTGAATATTTTTCTTACGATCCCATGCATAAGCAGCTTTAAGCTTCAGACGAATATCTTGTGCTTCTTCTTTTACAATATATATTTTACCCTGGTTTGCCCTTGTGTATTTTATAAGGCTGTGAAGTCCATGGGTACAAAGCTCTTCAAGATTGTCATTATGTGCTCTTAATACGTCGGAGAATTTTGCCAGTCCTTCAGTAGTCCAGGCTCTTTTTCTTTCTTCTTCACTTACATTTGATAACCTTTCAGCCATGTTTGTTAATGAATTGCCAAGTTTATCATGTTCCCCAAGAAGGCTGTACTGGTAATTGAACTTTCCTGCTCCTATATTTTCAGCAAAGACAGCAAGCTCTTTTTGATTATGTATGATAGCATTTATACACTTTGCAATTTCTCCCAGCTTTTCATTACTGTGATAATCTATTTCACAATTGATATTGCCCGTCTTTAATGTTGAGACAGATTTCAGAATTTTGTTAATTGGTTCTGAAATGGTTTTGTTGTAATTGTATATCATTATACACTGTATGGAGAGTATTAATAAAATCAATATCCAGCTGTATAAGTTAAATTTTTGTTCTATAGTATTGTTGTTCGCCTCTATCAGTTTTTCAAGATGTTCATATGCTTTTATCTCCTGTATAATAAACCTGCTGAACTCTTGTTCAGTGATTGCAGATTCTTTAAATGATTTTAATACATTGACTAATGAAGGTGAGTTACCCTGACTATAAGGATGTCTATCTAAAAATATAGAATCGTTTAGTCCTGCCAGATTAATCAATTCAAGTGCATGTTGGATGTTAACAGAATTTTTAGGATGTGTATTTTTTATAAAAGACAAAGCTTGTTTTTTTAATCTTCCGGCTGTTATCTGATCTTGTCCTATCTTTAATTGTTCATTCTTAAGCTCTTTAAGAAATCCCCAAAGGAAAAGTAGAAGAATGCTTATAACTAATGTAAATTTATACTTTAATGAAACTAGTTTATTTTCCACTTTATACAGCGATGTAAAATTTTAATGACGTAGGGGGGGGATACGAATCATTTTAATAATGGTTTTAAATTATGGTTTAAGTGAGATAAGTAATTAGCTTTATTAGCTTGAGGGGAAATTTTATTTTTGTTACGGGGTGCTTAAAAAAGAAGTACTTAAGAAGCTATAGGGCATGTGATCGTATTACTAAGATCTAGTTTGCATTAATGTAAAAAATAATTATTCTCAAAATAGTAAGAATAATAATCTATATTTTGTGAATTATAATACTGGTTATTGTGCGTTAAATTCACTGTACAATTTTCTCGATTGGGGTACAAGAACCTAAACTTTTTTATTTATAGTTGTTGTCAGTTTTTTTTGTAAATTATATATGACAGGATTGTAATCAAGGAATTATTATTTTCTTTGAAATAAAAATATTGTTGTTTTAGTTAGTTTTTTATTTCATAGAATTTTCAAATTACTTAAAGTTGATTTGTAAAGCGTTCAGTTTTATTTAAGATTAACGATTGTAAGGGAAGAGATATGGAGAAATGGAGTATACAATTAGTTTTTATAATTGGATTATATTATCCAATTATAAAGAAATTACTTGGATGAAAAAGTCATGTGATACATATTAGGGATGCCCTAATGAGATTCTATGCCATTGCCATTACTCTCTATAAATAAACGATCCTTTTGCTATCTTTAGAAAATTCAGAGAATAAAATGAAAAAATATATGGCGAATATCTTCTTAATTCAGTTAAAAATACTTTTGGATGAGGATAATTGAGAGAGCCATAATAGCAGGCATCGCTTGTATAAAGAATATTTTTCTGCTTGCTGAAATCGCTCCATAAATTCCAGCTATACTTATACAAGTAAGAAAGAATGTAGCGATATTTGCCGACCAATCAATGTCAGTAATGAAAAGAGACCAGATGAGTCCTGCAGCCAGAAATCCGTTATATAATCCCTGATTCGCTGCAAGACCTTTTGTTGGCTTAAATAAATGTTCTGGTAAGGATTTAAAAGTTTTCTTTCCTATAGTTTCCCAAGCGAACATTTCAAAATACATAAAGTATAAGTGTTCAAGAGTTATCACTATAATTAATGTTTTTGATACAGCAGTCATATTTTACATCTGTTATTTTATAAATATTGTTGCAGTAAGTTAAGGTAAATTACAGATTAATACTAATAGAAATTTTAAAGCTTACTTCAACGTCCTTTACAGATCTATTATTATGTCTCCTCTTTATTACTATATCTATGGAAATAGAGGCATAACATAGAATACCAATAAAACGGGAATCATGTTATCCCAAGTTGAAGGATGACGAAGTATCATAGTCCTATTATTATTTGAACAACACTTGAGGTAATGACTCCAGTTATAGTGTCATAAAGATCATTAGAGCTGTCAATATTCCAATCTCTCTCGAAATGCAATCAAGTAAAAAAAATCATTGAAATAAGGTTTGTAACAATGGGGATATACTAGTTTATAAACTATGATTTGACTTTTTCTTTCATGAGATAAGTAATTGACTCATTTACTTATCTTTTATTAAGAACTTTTATGTTCTGTTGTTATATTCTATGGTGGTAGATTCCCATTTTTAAATCATGTATCTCTACGGTGTCTGATACACCAGTTTTTAAACACCTTTTGAATCTATTTATTTGTAGTCATATTTATCATGTAACTTAGTGTCAACACATCTTCTAGGGCTAAAGCTTTGTGGTGACCAAAATAACCATTAAAGAGTTTTCCTGCAAACTCGGTATATACTGGGTTTAAATAAAGTAAGATTGTGAGGAATAAATACAAATTACATAAATATAGATTCTATTTCATTTAGAAATGATTGTCGATAATACAGATTTTATTGGCTTGTAACTCAGTAGCTATTGGGCAATTGCAGAATTTATTATCGCATGAATTATTCCATTCTTGTCAATATAGGCTGTATCTATTCGATAATTACAGGAAGGAGAATTGGAAAAGGATAGGGTTAGGGTTAGAATCAATATAATAAATTGATTATTCATTTTTGTTCAAAAACTGTTTGTCTCTTTGGTGTGAACTTGTAGTTCAGTGGATCTTATTTACTCCAATAGTCCTTCTCTCACAGTGGATTCAGTAAATATGCTTATACTAACAATTAAAAGTTGTCTTTTCTACCTTAAATTTCTATTGTGAACTTGCTGTCCTGTCCATTGATCCTAATATTCTATATTATTGAGACATAAAATTTATAAGAGTAAGAATTTCTATAAAGTTAAGTGTAAACCTTTAGTCAGGGAAGACCAAGAAATAGAATATCTTACATTTCCACCATGGAAAGTAATAATGCCATAGCACAAATGTAGATGATTTTTAAAATGAGATCTTGCATAACAGTTTAGGTTCTTCCGAATTATCATTAAAATTCCTTTTCAGAAAGTATAACTACTACACATAACATCCCTCTTTGGTAACTCTGATTTAAAAAAAAAAATTAAAAAAAATAAAAAATGCGTTTAAGGGTTAATTGATAAAATACTGAATAGAAATTCAATCCGAAAGAATTACAATAAGAATTGAGAGGGCTTGCTTAAGTTCAATTTTAAAGCGAAAGGACAACATGTAATGGTTCTTCAATTTAAAGGAGATGTTCTTATGGTTTTTATACGATTGACTTTGCTTGTATTTTATTCATCTATTTTAAATTGTGTTATATCGAACTGTTGCATCTGTAATTTTTTCATTGGTTGAGTCAATTTGTTTTCGTATATCTAAAAGTTCTCTCGGTTAAGTTCAAATCGTTAATATAAGTTGCAACTTCTAATTTTGACCTTAATAAAATTACTATTGAATATATGAAAGTTTAAAACAATTCAGATGCTGTGCCTGGCTATATTACTTCAGGCAGGAATTAAGCACAAATATTGCAAATTAAAGGACTTGTTGTCATGGTTAAGTTTCTATGATATCCTTTTCCGGAGCTTCCATACTCTATGGAAATGATGATGATTGATTATTCTCTATATTCTTATACCTTGAGTAAAGTTAAAGATATTTAGGGCTCTAGTACTACTGCTACTGTAATTTTCTCCGTAGTTGCTTCAACAGCAGACTTCAGCGAACCTGCTTGCGGAAGTAACCCCAATGCAATCAATTTGCAAACATTCAGGTATTGAACGCAGGTGGAGTAATTTTTGAAGAAGCACAGGCAACAGTTTCATTTGAGTTTGGTATTGAATTAAAACCGGGATTCTTCATCGTAATAACCAACTTTGAAAATGAAAGCAAAGTTGTGAAATTAATCGAAGCTTAATTTCCCATCCGAATCTCTGGTAATTTAAAATAACAGGAGGTTTTGGGAAAACCGAAACTCCTGTTTTGTTTATTATAAATCATTTTTTGTGAGGAATTTTTGTTAAGTCAGACTGGGAGACAAATTAGTTTTGTGAAATTTAAAAGAAGTGCCATAGTAGTATTATTTAAATTAAATGTAAAATGTAGGAGTTTTTTGTTAAATACCAGTAAGTTATGATTTTTGGAAGATTAAATTAGATAAAATGATGTAATAAAATGTGATTGGTTGTATTTGAGTTTAATTTATTTACATTAGCTGTATATTTTTTTACAACATATTAACAATCAATACCTATGAAGAAAAAACATCTACTCATTTTTGTTCTTTTTATGCAGGCTGTTTTTTTTAGAAGTCATGCATCTAAAATTACTGTTACTAATGGCTCCGACAATGTAGTCGGAGGGTTCCGATTTGTAATAAGCAATGCAGTTGCGGGAGATACTATTGTGTTTTCCCAGTCCCTTGTTGGTGGGATTATTTCACTGACACCAGAAGTTATAGTTATAGACAAGGATCTTACCATTATTGGTCCTGGATCAGATAAGCTGATGCTCACTAATCACAGGACAAACGCATTAGTGTTTATAGTGGAAGATGGTGTAAATGTGTTTATGTCAGGAATACAGATAGAAGGGAGTGGTGATGATGAAGTGCCCATGCAAAATGGTTTGTCAGGGGCTATTTATAATAAGGGAAATCTAACGATTGAAGATGCTGTGTTTTATAGTAATTATATTGGAGCTATCTATAGTACCGGAGTTTTAAATTTAAACAGAGTTACCTTTTATGGTAATTATACTAAAGGAAATAACTACCCAGGAAGGTGTTCAGGAATAACAAGTAGTGGTGTCTCAACAATTAAGAACTGTTTGTTTGATTCAAATGGTAGTGATGGTGGCGGTGGGAATACAGGTTCAATACAAAATTCAGGAATCATGGTGGTGGAAAATACTTCTTTAATAAATGGATGGACCCAGGTTAGTACCTATAATATAGCGGCTGCTATAATGAATACAGGTACTCTTCAACTGATAAACAGTACAATTAGTAAGTGTTATACAAGCGGAAAAGGATACCCGGGAGCTGGCGGTATTTATAATGCTGGCAATTTGAGCTTAGAGTATTGTACAATTGCATACAATACAATAGATAATACCAATTACCCTGATGTGCCCTTTAATCATCCGGATTATTTTCGGTCTTTCAAGGGGAGTGGAATCTACAATGTAGGGAGTTTGTCTCTGCGTGGTTCACTTATAGCTCAAAATGGTCCAGTAGATCTTTATTACATTTACAGAGGAGAACTTCCTCCGATAGAAGAAGGAGTGGACGGTTTTACTACGAACCGAATTAATGATCTTGGATATAATTTTGTAGGTGTAAATAATGGATTGAATCTTTCAGCTTCTACGAATATACTTGGGACAAGTACTAACCATATAAATCCATTTTTAGGTCCTTTACAGGATAATGGAGGTTATTCATTAACACATGCACTTCCGGAAGGAAGTTATTGTATTGATGCAGGAGGAAGTTCTTCAACGGTTTTGTTTGATCAGCGAGGTGAGGTCAGAAACAAACCTGATATAGGGGCTTTTGAGTACAAGGGTGCTCCGTTAACTTTTGGTATTTATTATAACTATAATCCTTACCAATCTCCTACCAATATAGAGCTTTCGGGTCAGTTTGGGTATAAAAATGCATACCTGATGGTATCTCATGTTCCAGGATATAAAAAACTGAAACTGGGCTATGATAATATAGGATTGTATCATGCAAATAAGAATGTAGTCGCAGGGGGAAATACTACTTTAGAAATAGCATTAAAAAATTATCAAAGAGGAGTTGAGTGGGACAAAATTCAGATAAGACCCAATGGTAGTACTATAAATCCATTATCATTAAAGAATTATGTAGGCAATACAATGGATTATCCAATGACATTTGCTAAAACAATAAAAATACCGTTGTCGGATTTTGATCCAAGTATAGACTTCTCTCAGCTTATTCTATTGGAGTTCCCTTATAGTAACAATGCAGGCTATTTTAAATTAGGTATAGAAAAAATTTTGTTTACAGGAGGTATAACACCATTTTTATGGTTTGGAGATACCAAAGTGGATAATACTTTTGATGGAGGAGGAGTAGGGGGGCAATTAATAGCGTCTTTATTCCCTGCTATATCATCAGATATTATTTCGAAGGTTGAGTTTTTCGATGGCACTATAAAAATAGGAGAAACGACAACTCCTCCTTTTTTATATAACTGGAAAAATGTTGTAACCGGAATATATAACATCAATGCGACTGCCCATAAAGTTGATGGCACAAAGCTTAAGGCCACTCCAGTTACGCTGAGAGTTCATTCAAGTCTTCAACGTGAGTCAAATTTGGTGGAATTGAACGATTTAATAGATGAGTATGTCTATCCAAATCCCACAACAGACATCATTACTATCAGGTCGCTGAATTCCAATGCAAAAGTCGTTATTTGGGATATAAACGGAGTGATTCAATATCAGGAGGTATATAGTAATCTTCAGAACAATCAGGCCGACATTTCTTTTCTTCCTGCCGGACTTTATTTTTTGAAACTGGAGGATGAAGAAGGTCCTTCCGGAAGAGTATTCAAGCTGGTAAAGCAATAAGCTTATCGTATTCGATTACTGAGTTCCCAATCATCATTCAGTTGCTTGGGAGCTCATTTCATAGCTGTTGGCTCAGTACAATAGCTCAGCAGGTAGGACCATCTATTTTATCGTCAAATTTTTACAATCTTTTAAACCAATACTTATGAGAAAAAAACATCTATTCTTTCTTGTCCTTTTTATGCAGGCTTTGTTCTTCAGAAGTCATGCAGCAAAGATTACAGTAACCAATAGCTCTGACAATTTAGTCGGAGGTTTGCGATTTGCTATTGCTAATGCAGCAGCCGGAGATACTATTGGGTTTGCACCTTCTCTTGTTGGTGGGATTATTTCAATTTCTCCAACAGTTATTTTAATTAATAAGAATCTTACCATTATTGGTCCTGGATCAGATAAGCTGATGCTCACTAATCACAGGACAAACGCATTAGTGTTTATAGTGGAAGATGGTGTAAATGTGTTTATGTCAGGAATACAGATAGAAGGGAGTGGTGATGATGAAGTGCCCATGCAAAATGGTTTGTCAGGGGCTATTTATAATAAGGGAAATCTAACGATTGAAGATGCTGTGTTTTATAGTAATTATATTGGAGCTATCTATAGTACCGGAGTTTTAAATTTAAACAGAGTTACCTTTTATGGTAATTATACTAAAGGAAATAACTACCCAGGAAGGTGTTCAGGAATAACAAGTAGTGGTGTCTCAACAATTAAGAATTGTTTGTTTGATTCAAATGGTAGTGATGGTGGAGGTGGGAATACTGGTTCAATACAAAATTCAGGAACCATGGTGGTGGAAAATACTTCTGTAATAAAAGGATGGAGTCAGCTTAATACCTATAATATAGCAGCTGCTATAATGAATACAGGTACTCTTCAACTGATAAACAGTACAGTGAGTAAGTGCTATACAATGGGAAAAGGATACCCAGGAGCTGGCGGTATTTATAATGCTGGCAATTTGAGCTTAGAGTATTGTACAATTGCATACAATACAATGGATAATACCAATTACCCTGCTGTGCCCTTTCATCATCCGGATTATTTTCACCACTTCAAAGGAAGTGGTATTTATAATACAGGCACTCTATCTTTGCGTGGTTCAATAATTGCTCAGAATGGCGATGAAGATTTTTATTCTCCATATAGAGGTTCATTGCCAATAGAAGAAGGTGCAGATGGATATTCGACAACAGTGGTTAATGATCTTGGTTATAATTTGGTAGGCGTAAATAATGGCTTGAATCTTAAGGCAACCACCAATATTTTGGGAACTAATCTGAAACATATAGACCCTCGGTTGGGCCCGTTACAAAACAACAGTGATGGTAGATGGATGCATGCACTAACTGAAGGTAGTTTGTGTATTGATGCGGGAAGAAGTCCTGCAGCTGTATTGTTGGATCAGCGTGGAGTGACTAGAGATAAACCAGATATAGGCGCATATGAATATAAAGGTGGTTCTGTAACGTTTTTTACCGGCTATAGCTATTTTGAAGAGCAATCTACTGTTACTCTTGTGAATATTTTTTCACAAGATAGTCCACATTTATTGGTGTCACATGTCCCAGGATATAAAAAGCTTAAGTTAGGGTATGACGGATATGGCTTGTATCATGCTAATAAGAATGTAGTCTCAGGTGGAAATACTACTTTAGAAATAACATTAAAAAATTTTTACAGTGGAACGGATTGGGATAAAATTCAGATACGCCCGAATGGTAGTACAGTAAATCCATTATCATTAAAGAATTATGTTGACAATGGTATAGACATAGATCATTTGTTGGGAATACCTAGGACAATAAAAATACCGTTGTCGGATTTTGATCCAAGTATAGACTTTACCCAGCTTATCATATTAGAATTCCCTTATAGTAACAATGCCGGATATTTTAAGCTAGGTATAGAAAAGATAATTTTTACAGGTGGTATAACTCCATTTTTATGGTTTGGAGCTACCAAAGTAGATAATACTTTTGATGGAGGAGGAGTAGGAGGGCAATTAATAGCATCGAAATTTAATGCCACTTTATCAGACCTCATCTCTAAGGTTGAATTTTTTAATGGAACTGAAAAGATTGCGGAAACAACAATTTATCCGTTTTCACATATCCTGGAAAATGTTGAGAGTGGACTATACACCATCACTGCAGTAGCTCATATAACCGGTGGAATTGTGGTGTTGGGTACTCCGGTTTCATTTATAATTCCACCACGTATTCAGCGAGAATCGAGTTTGCTGGAATCAGATTTAAATGAGGAATCCGTCTATCCTAATCCGACGGTCGATATCATTACCATCAAGTCGCTACATTCTAATGCTAAGGTAACCATCCGTGATATAAATGGATCTATACAATACCAGGAGCCCTATAGCAATCTCCAGAATGGTCAGGCCGACATTTCTTATCTTCCTGCTGGTCTGTATTTTTTAAAACTGGAAGATGAAGAAAATTCTTCCGGTAAAGTATTCAAACTGATCAAGCAATAAACTGCTCATATTTCATATTGCTGAATTTCCCAATCATCGTAGGATGATTGGGAGTTCTTATTAAATAATTTTTAATTATTTATAATTTTTTAAACCATTATTGTTATGAGAAAGACACATCTGTTTTTATTTGTCCTTTTTATGCAGCGCTTTTATTCAGAAGTAATGCAGCTAAGATAACAGTTACCAGTAATGCTGATAATGTAGTCGGAAGTTTGCGGTATGCAATTGATAATCCAGGTTCCGGTGATACCATTTTATTCGCTTCGCCTCTTGTAGGTCCAAAAAAATCGATTTCTCCTAACATAATTGTTATTAATAAAAGGTATGTAAAAAGATGAGGAAAATAAATTGAGAAGTTTAAAAACGACAATCCCTATGTGTAGGAGAACAGTGAGGTTAATATCACAATAGTGTGTTATTTATAATTCGATCTGTCTTGGATAGTAATAATGGAACAGCAGACCTGCTCATCGTGTTTAGAGGAGGTGTAAGATAAAAGGGCGTTTTTAAGTGGTTGATTTATAGTGTTAACTGCAAGTTGAATTGTACGTAATGGCAAAATTTATTAACTTTATTTATTAAATTTTTAACCTTATATGAATCAGAGAATATTTTTAACCTTCTTTTTGCTTTTGTTTGCAAGTACATTATATGCACAAGTTGGTTTTACGAAAGTGTATCCCAATAACGAATTTGTGAGTTATTACAGCTCTAGCATTACAGTAGCATTCCAAACTGATGATGGCGGCTACATGCTTGTAGCAAATATGATTGAGAATTCTGAAGTTGATGGTATATTAATTAAAGTAGATGCAAAGGGTGATGTGCAATGGAATAAGAGGTTTGGTAAACCGGAGGTAATAGATCTTGTTGTATCAGGACTCCAAAATAGGGATGGCGAATACATTATTGCCACAACTTATGATCCTGAAAGTACCATTTATGACGAAGAAGTTAATTTCTGGCGGTTTGATGGAAAAGGAAATCTAATAGTTGAAGCAAACATAACTTATTCGGGCATCTGTTGTTGGGATGTAGCTTCTGGTAAAATAAAACAAACTTCTGATGGTAATTATATATTTCCTAAGATAAGTTTTGGTATATCTACAATATCCGCAGGGATTATAAAGGTGGATAAAAATGGAAGTTATATCTGGGGGAATAGTTTTAGTGGTAATGGTCGTGGTGTAGAAGATGTACTTGAGACTAAGAACGGTGATATATTAAATTGTGGGGGTATAGGGGATGGCTTTGTCAGGAAGCTGGATGAAAATGGAAGAGCGTTATTGCATAAAAGTTTTCGACATCCATTGTCAAAAGCAAACAGTGGTAATTCAATTCCGACCATTATTGAGCAATCCGACGGCTTTCTTTTTCCTGTAAACTTTGTTGATGAAAAAGGCAATAATACCTGGCTCGTAAAGACTGATTTTAAACTTGATACACTTTGGACTAAGACCATTTCTGGGACAGGGCGCGTCTTTGGTATGGAGCAAAATGAAGAGGGGCGTATCATTTTGATAAGTGCTGCAGATGGTCCCATCTCTAATGGCGATATTGTCTCAGTTGTGCTGGATGAAAATTATAATATTCAGGGTAAAAGATATATGGGGACATTCAAGGAAGATAGAATAACGGATATAAATAAGGCATCCGATGGTTCTTTTATTGTAGCAGGAGTTTCCTATTTTATTGGAGAGAAGCAGAGAGATCTTTTGTTGGTGAAACTTGATAATGATGCTTGTATTAAACCAATTGCCGGTTTTGATGTCTTAAGGGAAGAGGATCAGACAGGTGTAAAATTAACCTATTCTCAAGCTAACAAATTTATCCTGGTAAATGATGAAGATTATACCTGGTTTTATGACGCTGGTGATGGATATACCACAACAGAACAAAATGTCATACTCCATGAATATGAAAAGCAGGATAATTACATTGTATCACAAATCGTGGGTAATGGTTGTGCTACAGATACCATTCAGAAATCCGTAAATGCCGTTTGTATTGGTGAACCATACGAATTCAGTATTAAGGATACGCATCTTGATGTCGTTTTCGGTTATACTCCTGAATCCACATTTTGGAATTGGGATTTTGGAGATGGCAGTACTGCCAATGGGAAGGTTGTATCTCATCACTATGAAGTTCCGGGAGTTTACAATGTTTGTCTGTCTACAGATAATGCTTGTGGGCCTGCTAGGCTTTGCGATTCTGTGAAGGTGGACTGTTCCAAACCTGTTCTGAACCTGAAAAAGGAAATAATTGCATGTGCTGGACCTTTGTTCTCGCTTGATGTTACAAGTCCTGGTTTATCATATTTTTGGTCAACAGGGGAAACCACGTCGAAGATTAATATAACATCTCCAGGTATCTATTGGGTGGAGGCAAAGAATGTATGTGGTGCAGTAACAAGAGATACTGTAAGGGTAAGCTTTGTAAATCCTCCTGTTATTGAATTAGCATCTGTCCTTCAGGCTTGTTATGGGGAAGATTTTATCCTGAATTATCCGAGTTCTGATAATTTTACTTTTTCATGGTATATCAATGGAGCTTTTATATCCTCCGGTAATGGATTACATTATAGATTCCCAAATCCAGGTGATTACAACCTAAAAGTTGAAGTTTCAAACGGAGATTGTTCTTTGAGCAAGTCAGCGATAGTCAAAGTAAATAAAACTCAGGTGTGTAAACCATATTGTGTTCCCAATTATTCTACAGGTACATCTACAGGCAATTTTATAAAGACAGTAGTTTTCAATACTATTAACAACAGCAATAGTGGTTCTGCAGGTGGGCCATCTTATACTGATTATACAGATAAGTTTACAACAAACCTGATCAGAGGAAAGCAATATGGTATAACTGTTACCTGTGATTTAAAAAGTTCGCTTTATTATGGTGTATGGATAGATTATAATCAGGATGGAAAGTTTGATAAGGCAACGGAAAGAATAACTTCTGATAATGCTCATTCCAATACATCTACAACGTATTTTACATTACGAAGCGGGATCCCTTTGGGGCCTATGGTTATGAGGGTTAGATTAATGGATGCAATTTCATATTCAAATGTAGATCCTTGCAGTGATGCTAATGTTGGAGAAACAGAAGATTATCAGTTATTCATTGTTCCTGATTGTCCTGTTATAAATTTGACAGGAACTGTTGTTGACGAGTCCTGTGAAGGAGGAAACGGAGCTATTGATGTTAAAGTATCTGGAGGAACGGCTCCTTATACTTATCTGTGGAATAATGGTGCTAAGGTGCAGAATTTGAAAGGTGTTGGTTCAGCTACTTATTCGGTTACAGCTACTGATTCCAAAGGTTGCACTTCAACAAATAACTGGAACGTTAAAAAGGGGAGGAATATGATGTCAGTCTCTGTAGATACTAATCCTGCAACTGAAAATCTCTGTGATGGAAGTGCAATAGTAAATGTAGTAAATACAATAGAAGGTCGGACTGTCTATACCTGGGATAAAGGGCTTCCTTCTACAAGCTCACAGTATGGATTATGTCCCGGAAGGTATAAAGTAAATGTCTGGCACTCTATGGTATGTTCTATAGAGAAAGATGTAATGATTGGAATAAGCACGGTTACATCAATAGGAAAGAACGAAGAGGTAAAGGATATGCTTGAGATTTATCCTAATCCTTTTTCTGATGATGTACTTAACTTTGAAGTAATGTCTGATGAAGGAGAAGCAAAACTATCTCTCAGAACTTTATCCGGTATGCCAGTTGTAGAAGATGAAAATATGTCACTAAAATCGGGGTTAAATAAAATGACTTTTTCAACAGGATCAATCAAACCGGGTGTTTATATTCTATCAATCACAACTTCAAAGGGAAGTACTCATAAAAGGGTAATTAAGAAGTAATATAGATAGATTCGATATACCGAGAATCAAATGAAAGTGGCTAGTCTCTTCAGATAAGCCACTTTTTTATTTTTACTCTTCTTTGATAAGAGGACTATTGATGTATTATTGAAGAATCAAACTTTACTGAATGGACTTAGATACACTATCTGTCCATGATAATTGTTTGCTGAAAAAGATTCTCTTTACCTTCAGAGAGAAGTTTCATTAAGTATAAAGAAGGTCTGCTGATAGGCCAATCTATGAACTGGAGAGCCTATTATTTTCTAAATCCTAAAAAGCCAAAGTTTAAACCAATATGAAATGAAAGTCGATTGCGTTCATCACTATAATTTTGAGGTATAAAGGTGTAAGAACTGCCACCATAGTGATCTGTTATTTGGTAATTCCAGTGATTATATGTAAAGCCTGGTCCTAGATAAAAATCCAAATAAGTATTGGTCATTAGACGCCGGAATCCTAAAAGGAGTCTCAGACCATAGACATCTAAATCCATATTTTCAAGATTCTGATTTGAATCATACTGAGATCCATTCTCATATCCGATCCACATTTCTTTAAACCATCTTTTTTTGTAAAATACTCCCGGAGCTATATAATACAGATAATTGTTTTTGGTAAAATTTATTTTGTAATCAAAACTGAATGCAAGTTCATTGGCAGCTATGTATTCATAGCTATGTCCCATGATCGGGAAATCCAATGATTGTTTAACTCTAGCCGCAAAACTGAGACTATTTGAATTTCTTAAATAATAATCAAAAGTTGGACTAATAGCGAGTAAGCTTAAAGGAATTAAATTTATTCCGACTCCATACTTAATGCTTCTTTTATTGGTATCAGGTGCATTGTTACTTAAATAATCTCCCAGGTGACAAGCAGGAGAAGCTTCACTTATCATGGTGCTTAATAGTATCAAAATAATGGCAGTCTTAAAAGTATTTTTCATCTCAAAAATTAATGATTTTAATAAACAAGTTTGCACTTTTATTTGATAAATAAAAGATATCAAACTTAAATGCCATTTCAAAGAGGACGAATTAATTCGTATAAATAAATTATTTTGGGAACTATTTTAAAAATAGGAGTCTACTATTAAAAGCTTGTAATAAATATATTTTAAAAAAGGATTAGCATTCTTTACGCATTTTTTGAAAAAGTATTTCCTGGCTTGGGAAAAAATCAGTACTAAGGTCATTTGGTTTATTTAAATTTTTAAGCAAAAGTCTATGAGAAAAATATTACTGGTTATTTTAGTTTTATTCAATTTTTCATTAGTTAAAGCTGAGGATAAGCTTGTTGCTTATTATCCATTTACGGGAAATGTCAATGATGCCTCAGGGAATGGTAACAATGGAACATCTTATGGGGCAACTTTAACTACCGACAGATGTGGTAGAAAAAACGGCGCCTATCATTTTAATGGTTCATCCTATATTTCACTTCCTACTAAAGATTTTATTAACTCAAATTATACCTATGCCATGTGGGTGTCTTTTGATAATCTTAATTCTGTAGCATCACTTCTTAACATTGGAGCAAAAGGTGGAGATCAGGCAATTCAAGTAGTTCCTAATGGGGCAGGATGGGCAGGAGGGGGCTATAATACAAATGGTACCCTTACCGGGGCGATACCGGGAAAATATCCGTCAGCAAACAGATGGTATCATGTGATTTTGACAAGAAATGATTCTACCGCAAGGTTATACATTGATGGACAGCTGGAAGCGACAGGTTCTACTAATAACTCATCTCCGAGTTATGCTTCAGCGCCATATTATGCAATGTTAGGAGTCCGAGGCTTTGAGAATATACAATTCTTAACCGGCAAATTAGATGAGGTAAGAATCTACAATTACGCTCTAAGTACGGATGAAATAGCTGACCTGTATAATTCCTATGAATGTAATAAGCTGGTTGCCTATTATCCATTTACAGGAAATGCCAGCGACGCCTCAGGGAATGGCAACGATGGAACATCCTATGGAGCTACTTTAACCACCGACAGATGTGGTAAAGCAAACAGCGCCTATCATTTTAATGGTTCATCCTATATTTCTCTTCCTACTAAGGATTTTATTAATCCAAATTATACCTATGCCATGTGGGTATCTTTTGATAATCTAAATTCTGTAACATCACTTTTAAACATTGGAGCAAAAGGTGGAGATCAGGCAATTCAAGTAGTTCCTAACGGTGCAGGATGGGCAGGAGGTGGCTATAATATAAATGGTACCCTCACCGGGGCGATACCGGGAAAATATCCGTCAGCAAACAGATGGTATCATGTGATATTGACAAGAGATGATTCCAGTGCAAAGTTATACATAGATGGACAACTGGAAGCGATAGGTTCTACTAATAACTCATCTCCGAGTTATGCGTCAGCGCCATACTATGCAATGCTAGGAGTCAGAGGCTTTGAGAATATACAATTTTTAACCGGAAAATTAGATGAGGTAAGAATCTACAATTACGCTCTAAGTATGGCTGAAATAGCTGAGCTTTATAATTCCTATGAATGTAATAGTAATAAGCTAGTTGCCTATTATCCATTTACAGGAAATGTTAATGACGCCTCAGGGAATGGTAATGATGGAACATCTCATGGAGCTACATTTGCCACAGACAGATGTGGTAATGAAAATAGTGCTTTTCATTTTGGCGGTTCATCCAATATTTCACTTCCTACTAAAGGATTGATTAATTCAAATTATACCTATGCCATGTGGGTGTCTTTTGATAATCTTAATACTGTATTATCATTGCTCACTGGGGCAATAACAGGAAAATATCCGTCAGCAAACAAATGGTATCATGTGGTATTGACAGGAGATGATTCAGGTGCAAAGTTTTACATAGATGGCAAACTGGAGGCGGAAGGTTCTTTTAATAATTTATCGTCCGGTTATGCTTCAATACTATACTATGCAGTGATTGGAGCTACAGACTTTGAATATATGCAATTTTTAAGCGGAAAGTTAGATGAGTTGAGGATTTACAATTATTCGCTTAGTGCAGCAGAAGTGAAGGATTTATATAATTCTTATTCATGTAATGGTAATGTAATTACGTCCATTAATGGTCAAAGTTTAGAAGAGAATTTGTTTGAAGTTTATCCTAATCCTGCAGATAGTAAGTTTTTTGTGAAGTATGATAAAAATAGTTTAACTGCATCGAAGATTACAGTTACTAATGCAATTGGAAAGACTGTATGTACAATTGAAGATGCTGAGACAATGCAGAATTTGGAAATTCAATTAAGTGAACAACCTTCCGGAATCTATTTTGTCTCTATTAAAACGGTTGAAGGAGCTACTATTACCAAACGTTTGCTATTGAAATAGTGTTTTCATAGATCTAAACTAGTTTTGAATATCAAACAGCGTAGAATACCGTTTCTACGCTGTTTTTTTAAAGACCAATCCAATATATTTTTAAAACGGGTGTCTACACCTGCCATACTGATTTTTACAAAATCACAACATTGTTGATTTATTTTTTGGGTCTATAAATTTCTTTAATACAATGGTTTATATGAAAGGTATGTTAGGGAAAGGGATGCAGGGTTTTAAATAGATACATTATTCAGTAAATTTGATGCTTTATAAAAGTAAAACAATCATGAACAAAGCGTTATCAGGTCTTTTAGGTATTTTTATCTTTTTTAGTTGCTCCAAGCCAGTTCCTCTAGAGCAGATTTCATTTAAGAATGGTGAATGTTATCTCGGAGAAACAAAATTTACAGGTACTGCCAGTGGCCGCACCAGTTCAATTAAAAATATTTTTATGTTGTTCCCGATGTCTGTTTTTTCCGATTCAATTATGCTTGAGTTCGATGATGGTACTTTGACTGATTTGACAGGTTATATCAACGGTGGGAAAATTCTTGAAATAGTAAGTGAAAAAGATAACGAAGATGTTTTCACGGAAGTAAGAAATTATAACCCAATGAAATATTTTCCTGACAGGAAAACTTATGAAGCGACACTTAAAAATGGACGTTTACATGGCAAACAGATTTATTATTATCCTAAAAATGGATTTACTTTTTTTGATAAAGTAAAATCTGAACAGGAATTTGTCGAAGGTGTTGAGGACGGAAGCTATACTGTGTGGTATGAAAATGGTGATAAAAAAGCAGAGGGACAGTATACTAAAGGTTATATGCATGGAACATTTTATACTTATTTCGATCAGGATGAAGTCGTACAAAAGAAAAGCATTTACAATAAGAATAGGCTAATTGAGCAGTATGTATATAGCTTTAATAATGTCCTTCTTTCTGATTATAAAGATGGTAAAGAAACTATATATCCTGTGAATGGTGAAGTTGTTACAATCAGAAATGGTAGAAAGATTATCTCCATGTATAAGAACGGAGTTAAAGATGGTGTTGAAAAAGAAATGTACAGCAACGGGGAGTTATGTGCAGAAACCTATTATAAGGCAAATGAAAAACACGGAAGTCATAAGGTGTATTATGAATCCGGAGAACTCAATACGGAGGAAACTTATGCTAATGGTAAATTAAACGGCCTTTCAACAAAGTGGAACAAGGGAGGTCAGAAAAGCAGAGAATATAATTATGTGGATGATCGGTATGATGGAGTTATAAAGGAGTGGTATGCGGATGGTAAGATGTGGAAAGAGATAGCTTATACAAATGGAATCAAAAACGGAAGTGAAAAGTCGTGGTATAAAAACGGTCAGCCTGCTAAAGAAAATGTTTATGCAATGGGTAAAATTACCAAGTGTATGGAATGGTATGATGATGGGAAAAAGTGGAAAGAGAGCATTGAGGAAACATTGGAAAATGGAGATGTTGTCCTTCATTATGAGTCCTGGTATACCAATGGTAATAAAGCAGAAAAGTATCAAAGATACAACGGTCAGAAGCATGGCTATTATGAGAAATGGTATTCTAACGGACAAAAAAGTACTGAAATCCCCTATGAACATGGGCGCAGAGTGGGACCGGAACTGAACTGGAGTAAAAGCGGAGAACAGTTGTAAACTGGGATCCATGAATGACGGGATAGACAGGATTTCTTCGAATACATAATAAGTTTTGTTTGATATGTGTAGGGTTCTTATATTCGACCATTTAGGAGGAATATATAGGAATAAGAAATGATATTTATCTTCGAATACAAAATAAGTTTTGTTTGATATGTGCAAGGTTTTTATACTCGACCATTTTTTTGGGTATATAGGGATTAGAGATGACTATTATCAGAGATAATCCTGTCTGTCCTTTAATCCCATGAATCCCAGTTCAAACAAACAATCACTCAAATCCCTGCTTAATGGCGCTTTTTCGGGCCATAATTCGTTTTGGTTTCTTTAGGCTTTTGTGGAGTGGATTCTTTTGAAGGCACCAGCTCACCGTTTTGTTTTTCTTTAATTGTTTTAGGTTTTGTTCTAGGAGTTGAATAGGAAGGACGAGGACTAGAATACGACGGGCTTGCATAAAAACTAGCTCGTGGCATTCTGAATAAAAGACCCAGATGTGCACTAATCAAAGATGGTACTGCCTCCCTTTTGATATGATCATAAAAAGGTGCAGAATATGAAAAATGGTCAAGATCGGTGAAAGGTGTTTTTTGCGTTCCCTGGTAGTAAGTCACTTTTGCATCGACTATAAACCATTCGGTAACCTGTAACAGGTATCCCGCTGATATGCCGAAAACAGCCATCGATTCCCGATAATCACCTCTGGGTCTATTGATAAGAGGAATATGCATGTTGTTAGATATCCTTTCATGAGATGAAAAGGTTCCCAGTCCGAAGCTTAGTTCGAGGTAAGGCTTGAGTATTCTGTTTTTTTCAAAGGTAAATCTGCCAAGAAGCGAGAGGTAGGAAAAGTTATTATAGAAGCGCTGTGAACTTTTCAGGCTATCGCCAGCCATACTTTTAAAATATCGGTTACCCTGTTCTGATACTTCGACAGCAGCTCCGATTCTCAGAGAATAAGGGAGCTGTTTAAATACAGGAAGTTTTTTTGAAAGATAAATAAAGGAAAGGCCTGGGCCTGCTTTATAATTTTCCCTATAAAATCCGAAGATAGGAACCAGGTAGTTTCCATATCCACCCAGAAAAGCTCGGTTGGTGGTGTTTTTCTGAGCAAAAGACAGAGCAGGAAGAAAAAATGAAATATGGAAAAGTACAATGATTAGATTTTTTTTCATAGTTAGCAGTTGAGTGGTTCTATTAAAATTTCATATACTAAAGACGATACAAAAAATATGTTTTGTTGTTTATCAATAAAAATGCCAGATTTTTTTTGTTTATCAGTACTTTGGGTAAATTTTTAGAGGGTATTATCTCTTTTTCTTGTCTGGTCTATAGTAAAAATCAGATATCTCTTTAATAGCTCGGACCTTCTTCATCGGACCTTTGAAATATTAAATCGTACTTCGGCGGTGCGATTTGGACAAAATAAGGTGGGATAATTTTAAGCAAACTTATAAGAGCAATTACTTTAGGTAAGGTAATTGTTTGGGCCTTAGATAACTTAGCTAGAAAAATATCGTAAGTTGTAACACTTTGTTTTTATATTTGGTGACTGGGATATTTTTGGAGATTTTGATTTAGTTTTTTTGAATGGGGAAATGCAAACTGACAAGCGGATATTGTTAATACTGGACCTTGATGAAACGGTGATCCATGCCTCAAAGACGCAACTAGACAGACAAGCGGATTTTATAGTATATAATTATCACATATATAAACGACCATCCTGGATCAGTTTATCCGGTTCTGCTCTGGCAATTTCAAGTTGGCCATCTGGTCATCTGCTTCTGATGACTATGTAGAAGAGGTAGTGAAATGTATTATTCCTGATGATATAAAACTTGAATTTGTTTGGGGGAGAAGAAAGTGTACGTATTGCTTAAATGTTTTAGGCATTGAAACGGATGGTTATGTTGATTATGCCAATCATTATAATTATATCAAACCCTATAGTCCTCGTTTTCCAACGAGGATTTCCGAGAATAGCGATTGTATCGCTATTTGTTATTACTTTTGTAATTCACCAACTATTTTTTACAGCTATGGCAGGAGACAGATATTTTATTTCTGATCAGTATGTTCCATATTATATTACTTGTACAGTAATAAAATGGATAGATTTATTTACCAGAAGAGATTACCGGGATGTTATTGTTGATTCGCTAAATCATTGTTGCAAAGAAAAGAGCATTACAATTTACGCATGGGTGATTATGAGCAATCACATGCATCTTGTTGCTCAAGCATCGATTTTTTGAGATTGGCGATACAATCGCCAATCTCGGAAATCCTCGTTCGGAAACGAGGACTATTGGGATAGCGATTGTATCGCTATTTGTTATTACATTTGCGCTTCATCAACTATTTTTTACAGCTATGGCAGGAG